>JAFVYN010000052.1 GCA_017508605.1 Clostridia bacterium | reverse complement strand
GGGTAGCAAAGAAGATCGAAACGACCTCGGAGAGGTTCGAGGAGAGAAGGAACTGCACCGATTTACGGATGTTATCGTAAATGCGTCTGCCTTCCTCGACGGCAGAAATGATGGTGGCGAAGTTATCGTCGGTCAGCACCATATCGGCGACATTCTTGGTAACGTCGGTACCCGTGATACCCATACCGACACCGATGTCGGCGTTCTTGATCGAGGGGGCATCGTTGACACCGTCACCTGTCATAGCGGTGATCTTATCCTGTGCCTTCCAAGCCTTGACGATGCGGACCTTATGCTCGGGCTGTACGCGGGCATAGACCGAATACTTCGTGATGTCGGTTGCGAGCTGTTCATCGGAGATCTCATCGAGCTGAGCACCCGTGATCGCCTGGGATTTATCGGTGATGATGCCAAGCTCAAGGGCGATGGCAACGGCGGTATCGATGTGGTCGCCCGTGATCATAACGGGACGGATGCCCGCCTCGGCGCAGCGCTCAATGGCTGCCTTGACCTCGGGACGGACGGGGTCGATCATACCGGTAAGACCGATATAGCAGAGATTCTTTTCAAGCTCCTCAGGCTCGTAGGAGGTGGGCTCGGCGGGATGCGCGCGCATGGCGGCGCAAAGCACGCGGAGGGCTTTATCAGCCATTTCCTTATTGCCGTTCAGGATGGATGCCTTGATCTCGGGTGTCATGGGAACGACCTTGCCTGCCACGTAGACCGAGGTACAACGGTCAAGCACAACGTCGGGTGCGCCCTTGGTATACTGGATGATGCCGTTTTCGTTTCTGTGAACGGTGGTCATCATCTTACGCATCGAGTCGAAGGGCGCTTCGCCGATACGGGGATTGGCTTTCTTTAACTCGCCCTTGGGCATACCGAGGCTGCTTGCGTAGTTGACGAGCGCGCATTCGGTGGGTTCACCGACGGCATCGCCGTTTTCACTGGGCTCGGCATCCGAGCAGAGTGCCATGGCAGTGGCGAGAAGGGTTTCGTCGGAGGAACGGAAGTCCACGACGGTCATCTTGTTCTGGGTGAGGGTACCTGTCTTGTCCGAGCAGATGATCTGCGCGCATCCGAGAGTCTCGACGGCGGTCAGCTTACGGATGACGGCATTGCGCTTCGACATATTGGTAACACCGATCGAAAGAACGATGGTAACGACTGTCGCAAGGCCTTCGGGAATGGCGGCAACCGCAAGAGATACCGCAACCATGAAGGATGCTAAAGCACCTTCAAATGTGAACGAGCCGTCCTTGATAAAGCCAACGGCGAAAATGATAAGACAAATACCGATGACAAGGTAGGTGAGGATCTTCGAGAGCTGCGAGAGCTTTTGCTGAAGGGGTGTTTTGCCTTCCTCGGCCTTGGTCAGGGCATCGGCAATCTTGCCCATTTCGGTATTCATACCGGTGGCGACCACAACGGCGGTGCCTCTGCCGTATACAACAGTCGAGCCCATATAGACCATATTCTTACGGTCACCGAGGGGAACGTCTTTTTTATCGCCGAGCGTCAGGGTATCGGCGGTCTTGGTGACGGGAACCGATTCGCCCGTGAGCGCTGCTTCTTCGATCTTCAGTGAGGCGCATTCGAGAATGCGGCAGTCGGCGGGAACGGCGTCACCCGCTTCGAGGATGACAACGTCACCGGGGACGAGGTCTTCGCTGTGGACAGTGATCTGCTTTCCGTCGCGCAGGACCTTGGAGGTGGCGGCGGCAATCTGCTGCAGGGCGGCGATCGCTTGCTCAGCTTTACTTTCCTGGACGACACCGAGCACAGCATTGATCAGAACGACCGCGAGAATGATGATAACGTCGGCGATCTCGCCCGATTCACCCTTGGACATGTGGTAAATGGAGAGTGCGCCCGAAATGGCGGCGGCGACGATCAGAATGATGGTCATCGGGTCGGTGAGTTGCTTCAGGAAGCGAATGATGAGGCTTTCCTTTTTCCCTTCGGCAAGCTTGTTTTTGCCGTGCGTTTCAAGACGCGCGTCAGCTTCCTTTGAGGTAAGACCTGTTTCGGTCGAGTTTACCCCGCTCAGAACTTCTTCCCGTGTGGATAGATATTCTTTCATACTGAGTCCTTTCTTGAGGGATGAAAGTAGTATGCCCATTATGAAAAAAAGACTCCGACAACAATCATCATTGTGTCGAGTCTCATTCTTTATGGGCAAACCAGGCGAGTGCCTTGCTGTTGATTTACCCCGCGATCCGCGGAATTACTCCCTCAAACGATATGAAATTGAGAAAAATGGTTGCTGACTATTATTGTATATGACCTGTTGGTTCAAGTCAAGGGATTTCACACAAAATTCATAAATTGTTAATATTTGGATCAATCTTTTTCGAGTAAAAAACGGACCGCTCGGGGGAGCGGTCCGCAGAAAAAACAGTATTGTTTACTGATCCGACGAGGTGTCATCGTGATCGGCGGTATCGACGGGGGTATCGGTGGCTTCGATCGGCTGTTTCTTTTTGAGAATGTTTTTCAGACGCATGAACAAGGTCGGGGATTCCTTGGGAGCTTCATCGTCCGCATCCGCCTCAAGCTGCTCGGCAAGACCTTTTTTGACAAGCTTCTTGTGGATGGCTTCTCCGACGAGGGTATAGATGACGGCGAAGATCGGAACACCGAAGAACATACCGATAATGCCAAAGAGAGCGCCCATGGTGGTGACGGCGATCATGATCCACACGCCGCCCATACCGACACGGTCGCCGAGGATCTTGGGGGCGATGATGTTGCCGTCGATCTGCTGGACAACGAGGATGATGGCAGCGAAAATGAGTGCCGCACGGAAGCCGCCTGTGGGGGCGATGAAAATGATGAGGGCACTCGGGATCGCACCGATGAAGGGACCGAAAACGGGAATCAGGTCGGTGATACCGATGATCAGGGCGATCATGGGGTAATAGGGAATGCCGAAGATCCAGGTGAGAACGTAGACGATCAGCATAACGATACAGGAGTCAAGGATCTTGCCGCGGATGAACTGACCGAACTTCTGGTCGACCGTCGTCATGAAATGCCCGAAAGTCACGTTGCGGCGGAAGGAGAAGAAGGCTAAGAAGAAGCGCTTGATCTGCGCAATGAGAAATTCCTTGGATGCCAAGAAATAGACCGAGAAGAAGAGACCGAGCAGGGCGTTCTTGAGAAAATCAAAGACGCTCATGGCGAAGTCGAACGAGCCGATGACGATCGTACCGAGATGTTCCTGAAGATCGTCGAGAAGGCCCTGGATATTGAAGCTGGTCATGACCGTTTCGTAGATCTCGGCGAAGGTCTCGTTGGTATCAATGAGATTCTGCAGGAAGAAGGGCAGATCGTTGAAGAAGGCGATGGCGAGATCGGCAAGATCGCTGATGCTCTGGATGAGCTGAGGAAGCAGGATGGCGAAGAAGATCGCCAAAAAAGCGAAGAAGAGAAGATATGCCGAAACCATACCGAGCGCGCGGAGCCCTTTTTTACCGAGCTTGTTTTTGGACCATTTGGCAAACAGCCCCTCGAACATATGAAGAATGGGATTGAGGAGGTAGGCAAGCATGATGCCGATGAAGATGGGCGAGAAAATATTGGAGATGATCCCGCTGAAGAAGGCGCCCACCGCTTCGAGATTCATAACGAGCGCAACGCACAAAACGGCAAACAGTATGACGGCACACGCATAGATCGCGTAGGTCGTATTTTTTCGGTTGAAATGCCATTGCTTCATAGTTGTGCCGCTCCTTGTTCTTGTCCTTACCCTTTATTCTATATGAAAGTGCGGAAAAAATCAATATTTTTTTGAAAAGTCTTGCAAATTTTTTTAATCGTTGCTATACTGTAAGAGATATCCCATAGCAGTATAGCATATTTTATCGGGAATGTGAAGAGCTGGTGGCAAAAAATTCGGTGAATTTTTGGTGAACGGAGGAAAGAGCGGATGGAAAACAATACAGCGGTACAGAGGATCGCATCGGGAGAGATCCTTCGGGATTCGGTGCTTTGCCCTGCCAAGATCAATTTGTTTCTTGAGGTGACCAATCGCCGTGAAAACGGCTATCACGAGATCGACAGCATCATGCAGAAGGTCGCTCTTTGCGATAGACTGGATATTGTCTTTTCAAGCGGCGAGGGAATCGTGATCACCTCGAACGACAGGACCGTTCCGACGGGTGAAAAGAACTTGGTATACGCAGCCGTTTCGGGCTATCTTCAGAAAGCAGGCATCACGGTAAAGACTGAGATCTATCTGGAAAAACGCATTCCGATCTCAGCCGGTCTTGCGGGCGGCTCTACCGATGCCGCCGGCGCCTTGAAGATCCTGAATCGCACCTTCGGTGCTTTGACCCGTGAGGAGCTTTCAGCGTTTGCGCTGACGCTCGGTGCGGACGTTCCCTTTTGTCTGTTTCGCTCGCAAGCGCGCTGTCGGGGGCTTGGAGAGGAGATGTCCTATTGCCATGCGCTGCCCCAGTGCCATCTGGTGATTGCCAAGCACAGACGGGAGTCGGTCAGCACCAAGGATGCCTATGCCGCCATTGACCGTCTCAGCTATTCACCTCTTGTCGCCGACGGCATGCTGGATGCTCTGAAGACCGGTGAGCTTTCAAGGATCTCTGCTATGCTCTTCAACCGTTTTGAGGAAAACGTGCTTTCTGAGAAGCCGATCGCATCCGCGATTAAAAGCGCGATGCTCGCATCGGGCGCTGTCGGTACAATGATGAGCGGCAGCGGTCCTTCGGTTTTTGGCATTTTTGACAGTGCTCAGAAGGCGAAGGAAGCCAAGAAGGTGATCAGGAAATTGGGTGCCTTTGCCTTTGTGACACACCCCTGGCGTTGACGAAGAGTGTGGTTTTTGTGTTCTTTTTGCAAATAAAACACAGTATATTGTGACCGAGAAGTAAATTTTTTAATATACCACTTGCAATTTCGGATAAGTTATGATAGAATAAAGAGAAAAATGAGGCGGGTGACCGCATACGATAGAATAAGGCGATGGATGAAAGAAAGGAGAGCATAAGCATAATGTATAAAGCAACAAAAAAAACAACAGTGATCCTGTTTTTGAATGTGGCGCTTTTGATCGCTTTGGCAGCGACTTGTCTGATCGGCGCGACGGTGGCACTGTTCACGTCGAGTGACAGCGCGGTTGTGATCGTGAATTCGGCGAAAGTCAAGATAGATCTTCTCCAGGCAAATGAAAACGGACAGTATTACAGCATCAAGGATACGAACGGAGAGGTGTTTGGCGGCGGCTATTGGGAGCCGGGTCATACCCGCGTGGTATTTCTGAAGGTCAAGAATGAAAGCACGGTCAAGATCAAATATACGCTGAGACTGAATGTGATCAACAATGAGATGGAAGGCGCTTTTGAGTATTTTGCTTACCAGGGTGAATTTTTCGATACCGAAGGCATGAGCTATGACGAGATCGTCAAGAACGCGACGCCGAGCGAGGTGGAGAAAGGCACGAATACCCTTTCTGGTAAAGATTACGTTGACATGTTGCCGAATCAGGAGCATACGTACGTATTGGTCCTTCACATGCGTGAGGAAAGCACGAACCGTTATCAGGGTAAATCCTGCACGATCGACCTGAACGCTATTGCGGTACAGGGCAATGCCGTTATCACGGAGGAATAAGGCATGAACAAGGAAAAAATTATGAAAATTCTGAACACCGCCAAGCTTGTGGCGATGTGGATCGTGGTGGCGATCGCGGTGTTCATGATGATCTTTACATTGATCTCAAACCGTTTCAATCGCACGGATAAGAGTCTGTTCGGTTTTAAATTCTTCATCGTTCAGACAGACTCGATGTCGGCAACCGACTTTGACGCGGGTGACATGATCATCTCCAAAGCAATTGACGTAAGAGAACTCAAGGAAGGAGACATTATCACCTTCGTTTCGCAGAGCTCTCACAACTACGGTGAGACCGTAACGCATAAGATCCGCAGAGTAACGGAGGATGCTGACGGTAGCATTGCGTTTGTGACCTACGGTACAACAACCGACACCGACGATGAAGCACTCGCGACGGTGATCATCGGTAAATACGTTGGCAAGATCCCGAACCTCGGTATCTTCTTTGCATTCCTGAAGTCTACGCCCGGTTACATTATTTGCATTCTGGTTCCCTTTATGATCCTCATTCTGACACATGGTCTGAACTGCATCAGACTGTTCCGCCGCTATAAGAAGGAACAGACCGATGCCATGAATGAAGAACGTGAAAAGCTCGAAAAGGAAAGAGCAGAAGCACAGAAGATGATGGAAGAACTGATGGCTCTGAAGAAAGAGCTTGCTGCCAAGGAAACGACCGACGGCACGAGCGGCGATACAGACGAAGGCTGATCGGAATCATTTGAAAATACGTAAGACAAGGAGGCTGCCGAGTGGAAGACAAGAGAATAAAAGACTGCGGCGAAGCAAACGATAGGCTGACTGAAAAAAGCTTTATGCGTAGCATGACGGCATCAGTGTTTGGCATTTTGATGTGTATCGTACTCTTGAGCAGTGCGACTTGGGCATGGTTCAGCGAGGATATCACCTCTTCACAAAATACGATCTCGACGGCGGGCTGTGATATCACGGTCAAGGTTGAGAAATCGGGAACTGAAGTCATGGGTACTGCGGCTGCAGATCATGTGACATACCAATTTGAAGCCAATGAAAGCTATACCGTAAAGCTGACGGCAACCGGTACGGCATCGACCTGCTACTGCATGATCAAGGCAGGCGACAAGGAATACTATACCGCACAGTTTCCCCCTAACGGATCGGGCATCACCTTTACGCTGACGGCAACGGAAACGGTTGACGTCACGATCTACGAGCGTTGGGGTACGCACCACACCCCTGTTGATCAAAGAGATTTTTACGATGGTGGAACGGTAACGATTCCCGCAACGAATCCCGCAGCGAATCCGAATCCCTGATTGGATCACAAACAAAATAAAAACCTTCTCCCATTGCCTGTCGGCGGTGGGAGAAGGTTTTTTGTGCTTATGAGTTATCTCTTTATGATCAGGAGAGCGCGTATTTCTGTTCGTACTGATGCTCCTGAACGTCGAAGTCGGTATCAGTCGAGCGGATGGTACGGGTATTTTCGTGAAGCGAGAGCTTATTATCATCCGATTCCATGACACAGGCGGCAATATTCGAGCAGTGGTCGGATACACGTTCGATATTGGTGAGAATGTCAGAAAGAACGAATCCCGCTTCTACCGTACAGTTGCCGCTCTGAAGACGGGCGATGTGACGGGCACGGATCTCGTCCTTGAGCTTGTCGATGACTTCTTCGAGAGGCTCAACATGAGTGGCTGCGGCAAGATCGTGCTTTGAGAAGGTGGCGATGGTATGGAAGACGATCTCCTCAAGCGCATTGCAGAGAACTGTCAGCTCACGGAGAGCGGATTCTGAAAGGGAGATCTTCTTTTCGTCAAGCTCTTCGGCGGATTCCAGGAGGTTGACGCTGTGGTCAGCTACGCGCTCGCAGTCACCGATAATACGTAAGATCATGGCGGCTTCGGCGGATTCGGCATCGCCGATCTGACGGGAGGACAGCTTGATTAAGAAGGTGGAGATCACGTCCTCGTAGCGGTCAGTGGTGTCCTCGATCTCACGAATGCGCTTGGCATCCTCCTTGGAAAGACCGTTGAGAAGAGCGTTTTTGGCAAGCAGGACAGCTTCCCTCGATTGTTCTGCCATACGGATGGCGAGACGGCGGCTTTGTTCGAGCGCAAGCGCGGGGGTAACAAGAAGACGTTCGTCAAGCTCGCTGTAGGTTTCGGGAGCCTTGGCATCGGGAACGAGCAGGCAGGCGATCTTTTCGAGAAGACCCGAGAAGGGGAAGAGAAGGACGGTGCAGAGGACGTTGAAAAGCGAATGGCATACGGCAATGCCCCAGAGCGAGGCTTCCTCGCTGAGGATGGCGGGCATGAATACGCCGCGGATGATACTGAAAACGATCAGCCACACGGCAGTGCCCAATACATTGAAAGCAAGATGAACAAAGGCGGCGCGCTTGGCGTTTTTGGTCGTACCGACCGAGGAGAGCATGGCGGTCACACAGGTACCGATGTTCTGCCCCATGATGATCGGGATGGCAGCGCCGTAGCTGATCTGACCTGTCACGGCGAGAGCCTGAAGGATACCGACCGATGCCGAGGAGCTTTGGAGGATGGCGGTTAGCACTGCACCCGCGAGCATACCGAGGAAGGGGTTTTCAAACATGATGAAGAGCTGACGGAAGCCCTCGACCTCTTCGAGAACGGCGACGGCATCGGACATTGCGTTCATACCGAACATGAGAGTCGCGAATCCGAGCAGGATCGTGCCGACGTCTTTTTTCTTTTCGCTCTTGCAGAAAAGATAGAGGATCACGCCGATCAAGGCGAGAATGGGGGTAAAGGAGGTGGGCTTGAGCATCTTGATAAAGAGGCTGTCGCCATCAATACCGCCGAGCGATAATACCCATGCCGTGACGGTCGTACCGACGTTGGCACCCATGATGACCGAGATCGACTGTCGTAAGGACATGAGTCCCGAGTTGACAAAGCCCACGACCATGACGGTGGTTGCCGAAGAGCTTTGGATCACGGCTGTGACACCGAGACCCGTCAGAAAGCCGAAGAAACGGTTGGAGGTGAGCTTGGACAGAATGAGTTGGAGGCTGGAGCCGGCGCGGCGCTCAAGGGTTTGTCCCATGACATTCATACCGAACATGAAAAGCGCTAAGCCGCCGATCAAGGAGAGTACGTTGAAGATATCCATGATAGATCCTTTCGGGTTATGTTTTTTTCTTATAATAGCATAAATATGAAAAATATGAAAGGGGGGATCGGTAAAATCTTTGTAAGGTTATTTGGGAAGAGTGACGGTGACCTTTGTGCCAACGCCCGGCTCGGAGTCAAGGCGGATCGTTCCGCGGTGCAGTCTGACGGCGTGCTTGACGATCGAAAGCCCAAGCCCCGTGCCGCCCACTGCCTTGGAGTGGCTCTTGTCTACCCGATAAAAGCGCTCGAACAGGCGGTCATGATGTTCCTTGGCAATGCCGATGCCGTTATCTTCGACTGTGAGGATGGCATTTTTGTCATCTTGTCCGACCGTGATCCTGACAGATCCGCCGGGGCGATTGTATTTGATAGCGTTGGTCACGAGGTTTTCGGTAATGGCGTTGATCAGTGTGGGGATGGCGACGAGGGTGACCGACTCTCCCGAGAGAGTCAGGCTGATATTGGCTTTTTCGGCACGCTCGCGAAGAGAATCCACCGAAAGCGAAACCGAGGCGAAAAGATCAAGCGGTGTCTTACCCGATTCGCTTTCGCCCTCATCGAGCGAGGATAGGCGAATGATATCCTCGATCAGTCGGATCATACGTCCTGACTCGGCGTGGATCTGATTGAGAAAGCCCGGGACATCCTCCTCACGGACAAGTCCCGACGAGAGCAGCTCAGCGTAGCCCGAAATGGCATGAAGCGGGGTTTTCAGCTCATGCGAGACATTAGCTGTAAACTCACGGCGCAGGGCTTCGTTTTTAGTTTTTTCTGTGGTATCGAGAATGATGACACAAAGCCCGATGGTCTTTCCTTCGGATATGATGGGGTTGGCGATCAGCTGATAAAAGCTGTCGCCCTTTTTGTAGATGCGTTCGGCATAATGCTCGGTTTCGGCTTCCTCCAGCAATGTTTCGAGGTGATAATGGGGGTCGATCGCGCAGATGTCACGACCAACGGCGTCTTTTTCGACGTCGAAAAAGCTGAGAG
Organism: Clostridia bacterium; assembly: GCA_017508605.1. Classification (GTDB taxonomy): domain Bacteria; phylum Bacillota; class Clostridia; order Oscillospirales; family CAG-272; genus RGIG1993. The sequence goes on along the minus strand of JAFVYN010000052.1, from coordinate 14,837 downwards.
CGGCGGTATTGATGCTCAGGATCACACGCTTTTTGCCGATGAGGAGAATGCCCTCGCTCATGCCTTCGGTGGCGGCGGTGAACTGATCTTCCTTTTGCCTGAGAGTTGCTTCCTGGTTTGCCAGACGTTTTTTCTGAGCGGTGATCGAGTGATAAAGAGGCTTCAGCTCTTCATATTCCGATATTTGTTCGAGGTTGTCCGCATCCAGCTCGTTGAGAAGTCCCGCGATCTTACGCGAGACTCCCAACGAAAGGAAGAAGGACATAAGGACGGCGCCGAGGAGGATGAACAGGATCGGAATAATGAGATCTTTAAAAAGCACAAGAACCGAGGCCTGCGGCGAGCTTAAGCGGAGGACAGATCCGTCTTCCAAGCGCTCTGCTACGTAGAGCTGACGGGACAGAAGAGATGCCGAAAAGCGAATGCTTTCACCATAGCCTGTTTCAAAGGCTTCACGGATCTCCTCACGTTCGTTATGATCCTCCATACCGTCGGGGTCGATCACGGTGTCATACAACACCTTGCCGTCATGTGAGATCCAGGTGATGCGTGCTGAGGTATGAGAGAGCGAGTTCAGATAGACGATGCCGTCGTTTTCGACACCCTTGGCGGCAAAGACCAGCTCATCCTGTAATTCGCGCTGCTGAATGATTGAGAAGTATTCGTACAGCACGTTGAAGAGCAGGATGAGTGCCACCAGTAAGACGGTGACGGCAATCATGCAGATCGAACGAAAAATACGTTTGGTCATACGGTTATTCCCCGATAAGCGCGGGATTCAGACGGTAGCCCACGCCCCGTACGGTTTCGATGGCATTACCGCACATACCGAGCTTGTCGCGGAGTGTACCGATATGTACATCGACCGTTCGGGATTCTCCGAGATACTCGATGCTCCAGACCAGTTCGAGCAGTTTATCGCGCGAGAAGACACGGTTGGGATTTTCGAGAAAGAGGCGGAGAAGGTCAAATTCCTTTTTGGTCAGCACCAAGGGTTCGTTTCTGACGGTTACGGTATGACAGTCAAGGTCCAAGGTGAGGTCGGCAAGGGTGAGAACAGAGCGCTCATCGGCTTTTTTGGTGCGCCTCAGAACGGCACGCACACGAGAGATCATTTCCATCATACCGAATGGCTTGGCAAGATAGTCATCGGCGCCGGTATCAAGACCCAATACCTTATCGTATTCGGTTCCCTTGGCAGAGGCAAGGATGACGGGAAGGTCTTTATGCTTGTTACTTTCGCGAAGATGCTTCAGAATGGAGATGCCGTCTTCACCGGGAAGCATGATGTCGAGCAGGACGAGGTCGGGGGTGAGGGTGAGAAGCGCTTTTTGGAAGCTTGTGCCGTCGGGAAAGCCCTCCGCCTCAAAGCCAGAAGCCTTTAAGGTATAGATCATCATGTTGCGGATAGCGGTATCGTCTTCTACACAGAATATCATGACAGTGTCCTTTCGTAAAAGGTCAAATTTCTTCTCTTATAGCATACACGAAAAGTTCAAAAGATGAAAGACCTATTTTGTAAAAAGATTGTAAACTGTGTCAGATCAGCCGAGAAGACTGTCAGTGAATGCTTCGGTATATCGTGAGAGCGCGTCGAAATCCATGGCGGCGCGGTAGTAAGTCTCGGTTTCGCTATGATAGGCGCCTGCCCGTCTGAGATGATCGCACGTTTCGATACAGAGCGCGTTCGCCGCCTTGAGAGAGGTCTTTCTGTCTTTCAGGAGACCTTTGCCGCGTAAGAGGAGAAAGCGTTCGGTGTTGACGGTGATCTCGGGTGAATCCTTCAGGGGCAGCGAAGTGAAGACGATGCCCGCTTTTTCGAGAATCAGGGTATCCGGGGTCATCGTCAGGGGAGACAGCGAATAGAAGAAGGAGATTTGTTTCTCCCTGAGCAGCCGGGCGATCGTTTCCAGAAGATAACGGGCACAGCCGCGGCTGTTTCGGAAATAGACGGTGATGGCTTGCCGTGTCGGAGTATCGAGTGCCCGATAGCCCGACGTACCGATCGCGGAGATCGGGAGCATCGCCTCATGGGGATCTTTTTCCTCGCGGAGTCTGAATTTTGCCAAAAGGGCGATCATTGCCTTTTCGCATTTTTCAAAAAGAAAGGCTTCTCTTCGCTCGCTTTCAAGAGAAAGGTCGATCTCGCGGATGGCGGCAAGCGTATGATAGGCGGCGCGGTAAGAGTTTTTTTTCGCTTTGTCAAGGGCGTCAAGAGTTTCGGTATGCTCAGCCAGTTTATCCTCTCTGAGAAAGTGTGAGAGATCGACGTAATGATCCCACGCGCCGACAAGATGCGGCTCGGTGGCGTGAGGGCTGGTAGCGTCGATCAGAGCGAGGTGTTTTTCGGGAATGACAACGGCGTCAAGAGACGCGGTGTCGCTTGAGCAGAGATATCGCTTTACTGAAAGTCCCTGCTGCGAGGCTTTTTGGGCGAGCTTTTTCATGAGGGTCGATTTGCCCGTTCCCGGGCCGCCCTTGATGAGATAGCGTCGATAGGGCGAGAACAGGGTATCGAAGGCGCTGACAAAGCCATCGGGAGAATTCATGGCGGCGAAATACGTATCTTTTTGATGTGTTTCGATCAGCGGAGAAAAATCAAACGGCATATACGGTACCATCCTTATTATAGAATCAGTACAGTATATGCCGTTTTTTTCGGTTTTGTTATCAATCGGGGGAATTCTTAGACAGTACCGCAAAGGCAAGAATGGCGGCGGCGGAGGCGGCGGAGAGAGACTCCTTGAACTCTCTGCCGTAATCGATACGCACCGTCTCGTCGGCTACGGCAAGCACGTCCTTGGACAGTCCCCGTTTTTCGCCTCCGATGGCGAGAAGCAGGGGGCGTCTGAGATCGGCATGCTTCATGGAGACTGAGTTCTCGAGAGCGGAGCAAACGATACGGTATCCGTTTTCACGGAAGAATGCGACCGTTTCGTTGTCACTGTCCGAAAGATAGAGGGGCATCTGTTCGGCGGCGCCTGCCGAGGCGCGGGAGACCACACCCGCCGCAGTCATCCAGTTGCGGGGCGGCAGGATCACGCCGTCCACCCCCGCGGCGTAGAGGGAGCGCAGTGCATAGCCGAAATTATAGGGGTCTTCGATGCCGCCGAGCATGACATAAAAGCCGTCTTTTTTTGAGATCTTCGAAAGCGGGGGCAGGGCACGGTCGGTGCAGAAGGTGAGGATCCCGCCGTGCGACGTGCCTACGGCATAGCGGTTTACGGTATCGGCATCACTTTCCTCGACCGAAAAGCCAAGCTCGTAGCTCATGGCACGGATATAGCGAAGATGCGAGGCAATACGGGGCGCGCGTTCTTTGTCATAAATGACCTTGACGATCCTGCGGGTATTGACGCCCGAACGGATCCCGTCAACAACGGCGCGGAAGGAGATCATCCCTTCCATGACGGAGCTTTCCTGAAATCGTGTTTCTTCTTTTATCATACGGTCATGACCTTTCGGTGATTTTTCTGAGATAGCCTTCTCTGGTACCGCCCGAGACGACGGTGAATTCGGAGATCCCGAGGCTGTCGATCAGGGCGAGGAAGGCGACAAGCCCTGTGGCGAGGGTATGGATGCGTTCGGGGATCTTTTCGATCAGGGTAAGCTTCAGCGCCCGATCGCCGCGCGCGACCTCGGAGAGAATGCCGACGGCATCCTCGCGCGTTACGGTGAAGGGAAGATCCTCGTCATACACAGTCCCCGTTCTCTCTGCTAAGATCCGACAGAGGGCGCGAAGCGTTCCTCCGACGGCAAGCGCTTTTTTGGGTGCTGCGGGCAGAGAGGCGGCTTGCACGGTGTTTTGGGCATGGCGGTATATTTCTCTCATCTCCTCGGCGGTGGGAAGGACGTTTTTTACGAAGCCGAGAAATAAACGGAGTGCACCCAGAGGAAAGGACTGCGTGAAAAGAGAGCTGCCGTTTGGCAGGACGGCTTCGAGACTGCCGCCCCCAAGATCAAATACGGCTCTGTTTTCGATATCAATGCCCGAAACCAGCTCGATACCGGCAAGGGAAAGGCGGGCTTCCTCCTCGCCCGATATGACATCTATCGTAATGCCGAGCGCCTGCCTGATGCTCTCGACGGTTTCCTGCAGATTTTCGATCCCACGCAGGGATGCTGTGGCATAGGCGTGGATGACGGTAGTCTCCTCCTTCATGGCAATGGCGCGGTAGCGAAAGAGGACGGCGATCAGGGCATCAAGCCCCGAGGCGGTGAGGCGGTTATTCTGAATGTGTGAGAGAAGATATACCGACTGCGAATATTTTTTGAGAAGACGGCGATCGGCGGTATAGATCGTCATCTTGACGGTATTCGAGCCGATGTCGATCATAGCGTATCGCATGGCAAATCTCGATTCTTTTGTTCTTGTCTGTATTGTATCACGGAGAAAAATGCTTGTCAAGGCAGACTTTTTTAATTTTCGGGAAAAAGAGACATCCCACCCAGCATATAGATGGAAAACGGCACATGGATTTTACTTGGAAAGGAGAGAGTGATGTGCTGCGTTTACTACTCAGGCTGACGTTTTTCTTTTTGCGTGTGGAGGAAAAGAATACCTTTTTGCCGCCCTTACCGTATCAGGAAGAAAAGCGTTGCTTTGAAAGGATGAAACAGGGTGACAGAAGTGCCAGAGAAAAGCTGATCCTTCACAATATGCGGCTTGTGGCGCACCTTGTCAAAAAATACACGGGAAGTGAAAAAGACAACGAGGATCTCATCTCCATCGGTACGATCGGACTGATCAAGGCCATTGATTCCTTTGATGTGAAAAACGGTGTTCGTTTTGCGACCTATGCGGGAAAATGCCTTCAGAACGAGATCCTGATGTATTTTCGTTCGCAGAAAAAGATGAAGCATGAGGTTTCGATCAACGATACCATTGACATGGATAAGGATGGCAATCCTCTGACCTATATGGATGTTATCTGCTGTGAGGAAAGTGTAGCCGATGAGGTCTTGCTCCGTGTGACGAGCGAGAGGGTGCTTTCGCTTCTTGATACCTGTCTGACGGAGCGTGAACGGACGGTGATCGTACGGCGGTACGGACTTGATCAGAGAGAGTGCATGACCCAGCGCGCTCTGGCGGAGCTTCTCGGGATCTCGCGCTCCTATGTGAGCCGCATCGAAAAGGCGGCACTGGAAAAGCTGGAGGCGGCTCTCTCTCTTCCGACACCCGATTCGGAATAAGAATGGCGGAAAACGCATATAGTGTTAGCAAAAACGCATAAAAGGAGAGTGTGATTGTGGATCAGTATGAGATGAGGCGCGGAGAATATGAGCTTATGACGAAGCGAGGCTTCTATTCCGGCGCTCTGGAGATTCAGAAGGATGTGATCCTTCCCGATGCTTACGGTGATATCAAAAAGATCCTGGCGAGCGCGCCGCGGCTTTCGCCAATTTCGGAAAGTGTGGAAAATGACGGGGTGAGTTGGTCGGGCAGTCTGACGGTGAACGTGATGTTTCTGACGGAGGACGGTGAAGTTGCCTCGCTTCCCGTAACGTGCGAATATGAGGAACGAATTCCAATCGCCTTCGGCGAGGGTGACGTGACGGTCGCGTCCTTTCCCATAGTGGAAAATCTGCAGTGCCGATTGGTCAATCCCCGCAAGATCGGAATCCGCACGAAGATCATTCCGAGGCTTTCGGTTTTTGAAACGGTGGATTCCGCTGTCAGATATCCCGACAGCGTAAGTGACGAAGACCGCCTGACTTTTGAGGAACGCTACCGTCGTGCGCCCTATCTTGCGATGGAAAGTTATCTTCTTGAGGGTGTGGAATCGGGAGATGATATCATGATCGATCCGCCGCGTGACGCGATCGGGCAGATCGTGATGCATAAGATCTCGTTTTCGTCGGTATCCGCCGAGGCACGAAACGGTGCGGTGGCGATCAATGGCAATGCCGATCTGACGGTGTGGTACCTGCCCGCCGAATCCGAGGAGGCGCTTTCGGTATTGACGCACACGCTTCCCGTGTCGACGCTATTGGAATGTCGGGGTGTCAGAGAAGGCGATACCGTGGCGGCGGCATTATATTGTGAGAACATCAGCCTTGTTCCCGAAGAAAATACCGAGGGCGAAAAACGTATTCTCGAATGCGATCTTACCTACCGCGCCACGGTGCTTTTAGGACGTGAGGAGTCGGTGCTTCTGACCGATGACGTCTATTCAACACGGTATGACGCCAAGGCGGTGAGCGGCAGTTTTTCGCCTGCGCATTCGATCATGAAGGCGAGTGCTTCGGGACGTGGCTCGACGGTCCTTCACGGCAAGGAGGGATGCACAGCGCTTGGCGCTGACGCCGTAATCAAGCAATATCATATCGAACCGAGCGGGGAAGGAAGAGTGCTTCTTTGCGGCAGCGCGCTGGTGTACGCGGTCCTGAAGCAGACAGAAACCCAAAAGATCCGCGGCGAGACGGCGGAAGTAAGTTTTTCGGTGCCTTTCAGTTTGCCGTATGACGCTCAGCGGGATTATACGGCGCTTTTGTCACCTGAAGGCGTGGATATCGGGCTGACGGGAGGGGGCGATCTTTCGCTTACGTTTTCGCTGTCCTGTACGCTTCTTTCCTGGCTGAATGCTTCTGAGACGGCGGTTACCTTCGCAGAGCCGACGGCGCTTTACCGACGGGATCAGGCGGGGGCGTTTACCGTATACTATCCGCGTGAGGACGAGGGTGCTTGGGACATTGCCAAAAAATACCGTGTGAGAGAGGATGATCTTGTTTTTGCCGACAGCGACGAATTCCGCGCGGGAGATAAACGGCGCTGTGTGATGATCCCGCCCGTGAAAGAGGCAATCTTCAGACGGATCCTGAATCCTTGAAGCGATCAGCATATCTTAACAGTTTTTTCAAAGCATAAAGCGGGTGTCTCGGTTTACAATAACATGTGAAAGACGGTCGGTAGCGGCGTCTTTCTACCAATCGAGGAAAGGCTTTTCGGCACTTTGCCGAAAAGAATGAGAAGTCATGCAGAAACGAATCAAACGGTCTCCTCGCACGGTAGTTCACAATCTCTTTCTGACACTTGCTTTGAGTCTTGCTGTCGTTTGTCTCTTCACATCGACAGGACAATACGGTCTGTTTGCCGACGCACGTCAAGGGGAGGCTCTTGCAGCGGTCTCAGCGGCAAAGGAGCGGTATCTCATTCCCGGCGGTATGCCCTTCGGAATCAGGCTTGAGACCGAGGGCGTGGTGGTGGTCGGCTTCACGAAAAGCGCTGTCGATATACCATCACCCGCCGAGCGCGCGGGGATCGCGCTCGGTGACGTGATACGGTCGGTGGGAGACGTCAAGGTAGAGGGGGCGGCAGGACTGTCTTCCCTGATAGAAGCCTCGGGCGGTCAGCCCTTGACGGTGACACTCCTGCGTGACGGAAAGACCGTGACGAAGACCGTGACACCGCTTCCCGATGCTGAAGGGCATTACCGCGCGGGCCTGAAGGTCAGAGACGGTACGGCGGGGATCGGGACAGTTACGGCGATCGATCCTGTGACCATGCAGTTTGTCGGACTGGGACACGGCATTTGTGACAGCGATACCGGTGTGCTTTTGCCCCTGAAACGCGGTACGGTCTATGACGTATCGGTTACTGCCGTTCGCAAAGGGGCGCAGGGTGCGCCGGGAGAGATCAAGGGCTATTTTTCTTCCTGTGAGTGCGGTACGGTGCTTCGCAATTCCCAACAAGGGGTACAGGGACAGTTTCAGGGCAAGTGTTTTCAAGATATTCAACCAATGGCAGTCGCCTCTTGCCGCGAGGTAAGAACGGGTAAGGTGACGATCTTATGTACGCTTGGCGATAACGTGCGCCGTGAATATGAGGCATCGATCGTCAAAATGACGTCTGCTTCGGGCAAGGAAAAGAATTTTATCATTAAGGTGACCGATCCCGAGCTTCTTCAGAAGACGGGCGGCATCGTGCAGGGTATGTCCGGCTCACCGATCATCCAGAACGGCAAGCTGATCGGCGCGGTGACGCACGTGATGGTTGCTGATCCCACCGAGGGATATGGGATTTTTATTGAAAATATGCTGAATGCGGAAAATATTCCCATGGCAAAGGCGTCATAACGCAAAAACAGAATAAAAATGTTGTCCCTTACGGAACGTTCACCACGAGTGTTCCATAAGGGACAACAGTCTTTTGTCCGAATTCGATTTCGTTTTCATGATCATTGAAAACTTGATGCACAAATGTAAGTTGTTTTCAGCGTTTACGAGATCAACAATAGATTTTTGCAACCTTTTGCCATTGTATTTTTTCGAAATGCGTCGTTTTTGGATTTTTCCGTAAAAAACTGTCCCCAACGCAACATGCGTTGGGGACAGCGTTTTTGGAGAAATGGGGATGACGGAGTTATTCAGTCATCAGGAAGTTTCGGATATTGGCGACGGTCTCGCGGTAAAGCTCGTTATTGGTGGTGCTGTAGAAACGGTGATAGACGGTTTCAATCTTTTCAACCATTTCGAGGCTTTGGAATTTGCGGATCATAGCACCGAAGAAGCTGCTGGCGGAGTCGAATTCCGATTTGGTCATCTGATCAATGAAGGCGAACGTGGTTTCATAGTCGGTCAGCAGGGCGGGGGCGTAGTTCAGGACTGCCCACTGCGCAACGTTGACGTATTCATTTCCCGCGTTCAGATGATACTGCATGGAAAGTGCTTTCAGGGTCTCTACGGTTACGGTCTGGTTCATAAAACTTCCTCACTTTTATAGAATTACGGATCGCAGGGATGCGGATCACGGTTGGGTCGGATCGGGGATGTGTTTTTCAAGCCCGATCAGAAGAAGGACGGTCTTTCGTGCCTTCTGAAGATCGGCGTCATCGGGATCGACGGAGAGGGCGTATGAGATCTTGCCGAGAAGCTTTTCGAGATATTTCCCGGGTGAGGTACTGCTTTGGATACGGGCAAGGTGATTGGCGACACCATAGGTCTTGCAGTAATACACCGCCTGACGCAGCTCGCGACGGGTCGCGCGCGGGAGGGCGGGGGCTTCGTTGACAACGATGCCCGTGACGGTCTGCCGTCGGGTGTGGCGGATCACGGCGGTTTTGCTTCGATTGAGGAAAAAGCCGCGGATCCTAAGCTCGGCTTCGATAAACGCGGTAACTTCCTTTTCGTCGAAATCGCCCGAAAAGGTCATATCGTCACAGTAACGGGTGTAGGCGATGCCGCGTTCATGACAGAACGCGCCGACCGTTTCGTCAAAATCAAACAGAATGATATTGGTGATAGCGGGTGAGGAGGGTGCGCCCTGGGGAAGGGCGTCACGCTCATAGCAGAGCATAGTGAGAAGAATACGGATGGGCTCGGCATAGCGTGAGGCGGGGAAAACCTTTTCCTTGACGGTGCTGTACAGGATACTGTCAAAAAAATGAAGGATATCAAGCTTCAGCAGCTTTTTCTTCCCGACGTGGGGGAGGGCATTGGCTTTGACGCTTGCGGCGGGCTTGTATGCCTTAGCATAACGCGAGACGGGGGAGAGGGGAAGCAGCGTATCGGCGATGGCGCACTGGATCGTTTTCAGCACTGGATCGGGAACGGATAAAATGCGCGTGCCTCCGTTTTTCTTCGGCAGGGCAACCTTGTGATAATGCGCGGAGATATTGTTGCTGACACCGTATAAGGTCTTCAGCGGGATCCCAAGCTCACGGGCTACGGTGGCGACTTCGTGATATACGATCATGGCTCTCCTTGAACAATACAAATTGTGCATAAGATATCGTGCGGCGTATTTCCGTGCGACGTCAGTCGCACAAAGCGAAGCGATTACGCCAAGCGATTTCTTTGAGCGCAGCGAATACGAAGGATATGCGTGAAAGGACGGCGAATCGCCGCCCCGTCGACAGAGTCGAAACACTATTGTTCATTTGCAGTATACCATAGCGGCATCGGATTGTCAATAGCTTTTTTTGTATGGCAATTGACAAGCGGCATGCCGCGTGGTATAATACCTTACGACAAAATGACCAAAGGAGTGTAGTCCTATGCCGCGTTTCTTTTTTGACGCTTCCTCCCTCTGCGGGGACACCGTGACCCTTACGGGAGAGAGTGCTTCTCATATTCTTCTTTCGCTTCGCATGGCTGTCGGTGACAACCTGGAGCTTTGTGACGGAGAGGGGCATGATTACCCGGGCACGATCGTATCCGCTTCGCGCGAGGCGGTAACGGTCTCGGTATCGGCGCCCGTGCCTTCTTGCTCCGAGCCGCCCTATGCCGTTCGCTTGTATCAGTGTGTTCCCAAGGGAGATAAGTTTGAAACGGTGATCCAGAAATCGGTAGAATGCGGTGTTACCGAGATCATTCCCGTACAGTCCTCGCGCTGTATTGCCAAGATCAAGCGGGATGACGCACAAAAGAAGCTGACACGCTATCAGCGTATCGCCGAGGAGGCAGCCAAGCAGTCGGGCAGGGGCAGGATCCCGCAGGTGAGAGAGCCTGTCAGCTTTTCTGAGGCGCTGACTATGATGAAGCGCGACGATATTTCCTTTCTCTGCTATGAAAACGAAGATGGCAAGACGGTTGCCGACCGTCTTCGTCAGGGAGATATGCCCAAGACAGTCTCCTTTCTGATCGGACCCGAGGGCGGTCTTTCGCCTGAAGAGGTTGAAAAGGCGGCATCCGAGGGGATCGTTTCGGTTTCGCTCGGCAACAGGATCCTGCGCACCGAAACAGCATCCACCTTTGTTCTCGCGATCCTCGCTGCCTTTTATGAGCTGTGATTCGGCAAAATGACGGTCCTTTTGGGCAGAATTTCATAATTCGCTGAAAAATAAACAAAAAAAAGTAAATATTTTATGAATATTTCTAAAAACACTATTGAAATTCACCAAAAAAAGTTGTATAATACTGTCACAATAGAACAAAGACGAGAGTTATACAGAGGCTCATAAAGGAAAGGATAGGACATTCATATGTCAAACAGACTGTTTCAAGGCATCATCTATCAAATGAAGGATGCGATAGACCGCGTGATCGGTGTGATCGACGATACCGGTATCGTTATTTCGTGCAGCGAGCTGAGCCGCATCGGTGAAGCGCGTCAGGGCGTGAGAGAAGAGCTGACTTACGCATCCGATGTTGTGATCATCGGCGGATATACCTACCGTGCGCTCAATACCGCCACCAAAAGCGAATACGTGGTATTTGTTGAGGGCGAAGACAAGCAGGCTGACAGATTTTCTCTGATTTTGTCGATCGCGCTCATGAATATCAAAAATCTTTATGATGACAAGCATGATAAAAGTTCGTTTATCAAGAACATCATTCTTGATAATATTCTTCCCAGTGATATCTACGCGAAGAGCAAGGAGCTTCATTTTGCCAATGACGTTTGCCGCATTGTCTTTCTGATCAAGTTCAACGGCAGAAACGATATCATTCCTTATGACGTGATGCAGAATATGTTCCCCGGCAAGAACAAGGATTATGTGATCAACGTCGGCGAGCATGACTCAGTTCTTGTGAAGGAGATCCGTCCGAATTACGATATCCGTGAGATAGAAGAGATCGCGCGCGGTATCGCGGATACCATTTCCTCGGAATTTTATACAAAGGTTTCGATCGGTATCGGTTCGGTCGTTTCGAACATCAAGGATCTCGCGCGTTCCTACAAGGAAGCTCAGGTTGCCCTTGAGGTCGGCAAGGTATTCGATACCGAAAAGGATATCATCAGCTATGACAATCTCGGCATCGGCAGACTGATCTATCAGCTTCCCACCACGCTTTGCGAGATGTTCCTTCAGGAGGTCTTCAAGAAGGGTCCGCTGGAATCCCTTGACAAGGAAACGCTGATGACCATTCAGGCGTTCTTTGAGAACAATCTGAACGTATCCGAAACCTCCCGTAAGCTCTTTGTTCACAGAAACACGTTGGTATACCGTCTTGAAAAGATCCGCAAGCTGACGGGACTTGATCTTCGTGAGTTTGAACATGCGATCACCTTCAAGGTCGCTTTGATGGTCAAGAAATATCTTTCCTCCAAAAACATGAAATAATCGTGAAAGCAGCTTGTACGCGGTGCAAGCTGTTTCGCACGCTGAGATTCCCATGAAAGGCGGGCTGCTTGTGAAAAAAACAATACCGCTGTGGTTTTTTGTTCTGATTCTGGTGACGTCGATGCTTCTGACGGTTCTTGTGACCTTTCTTGTCACCCACGCCGAGGTGAGTGCCAGGTATCAGAATATGACAACGGCAGAGCCTATCGTTTCGGCGCCTGCCTCCACGCTCTTTGACGTGCCTCGGGTAGAGGGCGTTCTTAACCGTCTGCAGTCCTCGTGGGTACATCCCATTGAGGGCGATCTGACTGACTTTCTCATCGAAAGACTGATGATCGGAACGGGCGATGTGTATTCGAATTATATGAATGCCGAGGAATATGCCGAATATAACGAATCGTATTTCGGCAACTTTGTCGGGATCGGTGTCTCGGTACAGTGGGACAGCGAAGCCCGAGAGATTAGGATCGTGAACGTATTTCCCGATTCCCCCGCTGACGAGGTCGGCTTTTGTCCCGGCGACGCCATTGTTGCTGTCGAGGGCGACAGGCTTTCCTTCGCGCCCACCGACACCGATATGCTGGATCGGGTGGGAGATCTGATCCGAGGCGAAGAGGTAACCTTTGTGAACGTTACCGTAAGGCGCGGTGAGGAAGAGATCACCTACCGTACCGAGCGCCGTGCGGTCACAACACCGACAGTATATACCGACACCTTTGAGCATGGCGGTGTCAAGGCAACCTACGTGATGATCACGGGCTTTGACTATACCACGCCCCTTGCCTTCAAGCAAGCGGTTGATGATGCCGAAGCGAACGGATCCGAAATGATCCTGTTCGATCTTCGTAACAATCCCGGGGGGCTTCTGTCGGTCGTTTCGACCATGCTGACCTATCTTGTCGAAGATGACGCCTTGCTTTGTACGACCGAGTATCAGAAATCGGAATCCGAGGTGCGCGCCGGCGGTTACGTCAAGGAAGACGGGCTTTCGACGCCCACGCTGACGGTCAGCGAAAACGGTGCGATCTCGTATAATCAGGCGTATGCCGATCACACGCTGACGATGCCCTGCGCCGTTCTTATCAACGGCAGCAGTGCCAGTGCCGCCGAGCTGTTCACCTCCGTTCTGCGTGACTATAAGGTCGCCACGCTGGTGGGTGAAAATTCCTTCGGTAAGGGCTGTATGCAGGTGACCTACACCATCGCGGGCGGTTACGCGCTGAAGCTGACCGTGGCGTATTATACGCCTCCTTGCGGTGTGAATTACGATAAAATGACAGCAGGTCCCGTTGGCATCGCACCCGACGTTGAGGTCATTTTCAGCGAAGAAGAAAAGAAACAGAATCTTTACGCCATTGATCACAGGGTCGACAGACAGTTTGTGGCGGCGTTCAATACACTGACAAAGGGAGAGGCTTTGCCGATCCCGGAAACTGAAACCGAATCACAATAGTATTATATATTAAAGGAGAATATTGAAATGGCAATTGGTATGAAGGTAACGAGCGAAGGTCTTGAGAAACTGCAGGCTGAGCTGAAGCACTTAGAGGAAGTTGAAAGAAAGAAAGTTATCGAAGACATCGAGACCGCGCGCGGCTACGGTGACCTTTCGGAAAATAGCGAATATGATGAAGCAAAGACCCGTCAGGGTAAGATCGAAGGCAGAATCCAGGAGCTGAAAGAGATCCTTGCTAACGTGATCGTGGTCGATGAGATCCACACCGATGCCGTTGATGTCGGTACGATCGTAACGGTCTATAACCAGACCAGAGGCGCGCAGTTCGAATATACCATCGTCGGTGCGACCGAAGCCAATCCCCTGAAGGGCAAGATCTCCGATCGCTCGCCCATCGGTAAGGCTTTGATGGGATGCCGCAAGGGTGCCAAGGTTGAGGTCGAGACTCCCTCCGGTATCGTGGTTCTTGAAATTCTTGACATCAGCAAGTAACAGAGGAAAGACATATGGAAAACAATAACGTAACAATCAACTCTCAGGAGCAGGATCTTTCCGAGCTTCTGAAGATCAGACGTGAAAAGCTTGCGGCTCTCCGTGAGGCGGGTGAAGATCCGTTTGTGATCACCAAGTATGACGTGACGGCATATTCTCAGAGCGTGAAGACTGCTTTTGAAGAAAACGAAGAAGCGTTTCTTGAAAAGAAGGTCTCTCTTGCCGGCAGAATGATGAGCCGCCGCGTGATGGGTAAGGCTTCCTTTGCGGGCATTTCTGACCGAGAGGGTAAGATCCAGCTGTATATCAAGCGCGACGACGTCGGCGAACAGGACTACGCCGCCTTCAAGAAATGGGATATCGGTGATATTATCGGCGTTGAGGGTATCGTATTCCGTACCAAGACCGGTGAGATCTCGATCCATGCGCACAAGATCGTTCTTCTTTCGAAGAATCTGATCCCGCTCCCCGAAAAGTTCCACGGTCTTACCAACACTGATCTTCGTTACCGTCAGCGCTATCTCGACCTGATCGTCAATCCCGACGTCAAGGATACCTTCGTTAAGCGTTCCCGCATTATTTCGGAGATCCGTTCCTTCCTTGAAAACCGCGGTTTTCTCGAGGTGGAGACCCCCTATCTTCACAACGAGGCGGGCGGTGCCTCCGCGCGTCCCTTTATCACGCATCACAACGCGCTTGACATCGATCTCTATCTCCGCATTGCGCTGGAGCTTCACCTGAAGAGACTGATCGTCGGCGGTTTTGACCGTGTGTATGAGATCGGCAGAGTCTTCCGTAACGAGGGCATGGATACCCGTCACAATCCCGAATTCACCCTTCTTGAGCTGTATCAGGCATATACCGACTATGAGGGCATGATGGAG
>JAFVYN010000051.1 GCA_017508605.1 Clostridia bacterium | reverse complement strand
TTCATTGCGTGTTCTCCGTTAAGGATAACACGCATATGCCAAGGAGCTTTTTTATATGCAATCATTCTTACAGCCACAGCTTCTTCTCAGTCCCCGATCAGAATCGCGCGGCAGGGGGCACCGTCCGCGCCGGCGAGCGATAAGGGTGCCGCCACCAACGTATAGAGGCCGTTGGGCACCTCAGAAAGGCGAATTCCCTCCAGCAGGATCACCTCTTCGCCGAGCAAGACCCGATGTACCGCCATCGGAGCATCCTCGGGGCCGACCGTCTGCGATTCATTGCCGTAAAGATAGATCCCCGCCTCGGCAAGCAGCTTCGCCGCCTCAAGTGAAAGCTCCGCTTTGCCCTTGACGAGAATACGCTTGGCGGCATCAGGGGATACTGCCCTCACACGGGAAAGCAGTGCCGCCATACCGTCTGCCGTCACACGCCCCTCAAAGGAAGCCACCGCACACCGTCCGACCACACGGTAGAGCGGGATCTTGTCAACCGTCATGCCGTCCTTGATAAAATGACAAGGCGCGTCAATATGCGTTCCGTTGTGCGCGCACATCGAAAAAGCGGTAAGATTATAGGGCGAGCCATCGGTCATCGCGGCAAGCGTTTTCTTCTCGGGCGCAGGATCACCCGGAAACACCGCCGAGCCAAATACCTCTTGTGAAATATCATAGATCTTCATACCAATTCACCTTTCTTAGTTGTCCCATTCAGCGCAAGATACCGTGGATGATCTTCAGCTGAAGCCCCTTGGGTAAGAGATGCAACAGAAGGAGCAAGGGATTTCGGTTGATCGCATATACAAAACGCGGCTTGCGGCAGCGAAGGATCTTCCCTACCTTCTCAGCGACACGCAAAGGCTTGATGGATCGCGCTTCCACGCGGTTCACGATATTGCGAAAGCGGTCGGCATTGCAGGTATACAGCGCGGTCGACTCACAGAAGCGCTCCAGTGCCGCCGTAGACACACCGAGCATACCGGTATCCACCGCACCCGCGCGAAGCACCGATACCGTGATCCCGAGAAGCTGAAGCTCCATCGCGAGAGAGAAGGCATAGCGGTCAAGAGAAGCCTTCGTAACGGCATAAATACCCGTAAACGGCAGAGGGTCAAGAGGCGCAAGCTCACTCGTTGTGATGACGATACGGCTTCCCTTCTTCATCAGCGGCAAAAAGATCCGATTGACCTCCATCGCGCCGAACAGATTGATGTCAAAAGCGCGTTTCAACTTTTCTTCTTCGATCTCCACAAAGGAGTCAAGGAGGTAAATGCCCGCAAAATGCACGATCGCGTCAAGCCGATCGGTCAGCGATGCCACCGTATCAAACGCCGCTTTGATCTCCTCTCTCACGGTGAGATCGGCGCTGAGCGGGATCACGCCCTCTTCCTTTTCACACGCCGTTTTATCAAGCGCAAAGACCGTATAGCCCAGGGATCGCATATGCAGAACAGTCGCCCTGCCCATTCCTCCCGCGGCACCCGTAACCAGAACGTATTTCATCATGGACCTCCCGATCAACAAGCTGTCTTTATGAGCATTATATCATAATCGGCAAGAAATTTCAATGCCTGAAATCACAGTCCTTTACCCAATGAAAGAAAAAAACGTTTTTTCTTCCCTTTTTCACCACCACGGGGAACAACTGACAGTCATACATCGTCAAAAAGCGAGTATACTGTTCATAACCGCAAACCGTAAGGAGGAACTATGAAGCATACAATCAGACTGTGGTCATTCTGGGGCTTTGCCGTCACCTCGCTCGTCGGCACACTGCTTCATTTTGTATACGAATGGACAAACGGCAGTATCCTTGTCGCGCCCTTCTCTGCCGTCAACGAATCGACCTTTGAACATATGAAGCTTCTCTTTGTACCGCTCTTTCTCTTCGCGCTGATCGAAGGGCATTTTTTGAAAGATCTCCCGGGATTCTGGTGCTGTAAGCTGAAAAGCACCCTTCTCGGCATCGCACTCATTCCCGCGCTCTATTATCTGTATAACGGCGCGATCGGAAAATCCCCCGATTTCGTCAATATCGCGATCTTTTTCATCTCAGCCGCCGCCGTGTTTTTCACCGAAGCCAAGCTCCTCGAAAGCGCCAAAGCGCGCCCGAATACCAAAGCCTTCTCTCTTGTGATCCTCTCGCTTCTTGCCGTCCTGTTTGTCACCTTCACCTTTTTCCCGCCGACGCTTCCGCTCTTCGAAGACCCCACAACAGGCTCATACGGTATGATGTAAAAAACGCTCCCATTCTCAGCGAACGGGAGCGTTTATCTTATTTTTTTCCCTTTTCTTTGGCGCGTTTATCGTTGATGATCTTCATATGCTCTTCGGTGATCAGCTCAACGCCGTTTTCCTTCGCCCAGGCAACGCAACCCTTGAGTACAAGGGGTAAAAAGACACGCGGCACGGCAAGAACGGTCATCAGAGCTTCATCGGTGAATTTCACCGTATCATCCACACGGTCGGCGGCATAACGCACCGAATCGAGAGAGGCCTTTCTCATTGCGAGAAGCTCCGCGCGCATTCTTCTTTTGCGGTGGAACCAGAAATTCTTGGAATCACGGTAGCCGTAGTCAACGGGAAGCGAGGGGAAATCCTTTGCCTTCACGCCGTTGATAATGGCATCGCGGTATTTTTTCTTCATGAGGATCTTGTCAACACGCAAAATGAAATGCGCGCCGAATTTGGAGGTAATGCCGTTGAAATCGTGATACGGGCCTTCATAACCGTTCAGCTCACCCGCAAGATCCTTGTCAGCACCGTCAAGCTCACGCATCCAGGTGCATTCAATAACCTCAATTGCGTCGGTCAGAACCATCGGACGAGGATCGTCGGGATCCTCCTCTTCTATCAGACTTTTTTCCAGCTTGAATTTGCATTTGGGCATTTTCTCGCTCGGCTTGTCGCCGGGCCATGAAAGCTTGACCGCTTCCTTGAAGGTCGATGGCTTATCGTCAATAAAGTTCAGAGCGCATTTTCCGTTTCGCAGGATGTTCTGCGCCGTGTTGGAGGAATTGCGACAGCAAAGCAGCATGGCATAATAGTCCTTGCCCGCTACGTAGTAAGGCTGTACCAACGAATACGGACCAAGATTTGTCGTGCCGTCCTCACATAGCGTACTGATCACAACGGTCGGCATCGGAAAAAAGAGCGACGTCTGATAAAAATTGTCAACAATTCTGAGATTCTCAAAACTACTCATAAAAAACTCCTTAAAAAGTAATATCTTACTGTGTCATATGAAACACAGATACTGTCGTATTTCATCGCCCGGAAACCCTCGGACGGTTATGTCTTAAAATACCTTGCGATCGTTTGCATTCTTGCTTCTTGCTTTACACCGAAGGGACAGCGGCTTTCACAGTGACCGCAGGTAAGACAGGCATCGGCGTTTACCGAAAGCTTGGTGTAGTGATTGGCGGCAAGACGGTCGCCCGCAAGAGCAAGATCATAATACTTATTGACAAGCCCGATATCGATCCCCGCGGGACAGGGCTGACAGTGGTTGCAATAAACACAAGTCCCCGTCACGGTATCGGCGGTAAACGTGGCGATCACCGAATAGTCTTTTTCTTCTTCGCTTGCCGTCAGAAAAGCAAGCAGTCTGTCAAGATGCGCCATCGTCTGTACCCCGGGCACCGTCACCAGAACACCGGGACGGTCAAGCGCGTACTGTAAGCACTGCTCATGAGTCAGCGCTTTGCCGAAGGGTGATTGCTCCTCTGACAAAAGCTGTCCCGCAAAGAAGGGCTTCATGACCGAGATCCCCACGCCGTCACGCTCACAGCGTTTGAAAAGCGCAAAGCGTTCACTCACCGTACCGACGCCGTATTCATCGCCCTTTTCAAAATCGTAGGCGGGATTGATCGAGAACATCATCATGTCAACAAGTCCCGTATCAAGAATACGGTTCGCCACACTCGGCGTGTGAGAGGAAAAACCGATATGCCGCACCACC
>JAFVYN010000050.1 GCA_017508605.1 Clostridia bacterium | reverse complement strand
TTTAGCGTGTTATCCTTAACGGAGAACACGCTAAAACTAAGTTTGCCCTTTGGGCAAGTGAAGTTATCTTCGATAGTGAAGTTCACTTTGTGAGTGAAGTTTCGCCTGACGGCGAAGTGATGGGCAAACTTAACTTCACTTGTGCTTTGCACAGCTTGGCTGTGCCACAAACTTCACTGCATAGCAACTTCACTTTTGCGATAGCAAAAACTTCACAAAGCAGAAAAAGAGATAACATTTCGGCTACGAACCGATTTGTTATCTCTTTTTTGTTGTTATAAGGGTTTGGGCTTAGCCCATTTGCGTTTGACCGGTCAAATGCGATGCTCGCACTTAACGGTGTTGTTCAAATTCTCCGCTAAGAACATCAGCCCTTTTCTGTCGGGATTTTTTTGCTATGGCTATTGACAAAAGAGAAAAAGCCGTGGTATAATTAACGCGTTAACAGTTAATCGGTTAACTTTATCTGAAATCCAAGGAGAATGACATGAAAGATCTACGGCATCTGATCCACAGCCTTCACACGGTATCACGGC
Organism: Clostridia bacterium; assembly: GCA_017508605.1. Classification (GTDB taxonomy): domain Bacteria; phylum Bacillota; class Clostridia; order Oscillospirales; family CAG-272; genus RGIG1993. The sequence goes on along the minus strand of JAFVYN010000050.1, from coordinate 21,614 downwards.
TTCATCACCGCTCAATTGAAAACGCTTTGCGCGGTATGAAGATCCATCACAGTCAGCACCGTATGTTGGTATATCTTTTCCATCAGAAGACCCCGCCCACGCAAAAGGAGATTGCGGAGCGCTTTGATATCAGCCCCGCCGCTGTGGCGACCCTTCTCAAGAAAATGGAAGGGGAGGGCTATATCGCGCGAACGGTCGACGAGAGCGACACGCGGATCAACCGCATCGCAATCACGGGTAAGGGAAGAGCGGTCCTTGAAGAATCGCGCGCGCAGTTTGATGCGGTTGACGCCGCCATGATGAAGGACTTCAGTGAAGAAGAGCTTCTGACACTGGAACGGTTTTTAGACAAAATGAAGAAGAATCTGGGTACACCCTGTGAGACGGGTGACTGCAAAACGGGAGGCTGCTTTACCGAATGAAACGCTTCATGAAATACGTAAGACCCTATCTGCCCTATTTCATCATCGGACCGATCTGCATGATCATTGAGGTCATCGGCGAGGTCGTGATGCCCAAGCTTCTGTCGGTCGTGATCAACCGTGCTTATCTCGGCACGCTTTCGGTAGGCACAAGCTTTGGCGTGATGATGCTGATGATCCTTTGCGCGCTCATGATGATGGCGGGCGGTGTGGGAGGCGCTTACTTCGGCGCCAAGGCATCGGTCAATTTCGCCGCCGATCTGCGAGAGGACGTTTACCGCAAGGTGCAGACCTACTCCTTTTCGAACATTGACAAATTTTCAACCGGCTCGCTTGTCACAAGGCTTACCAATGACGTGACACAGCTTCAGAATTTCGTGAATATGCTGCTCCGTATGGCGCTGCGTTCCCCCGGCATGCTCATTGCGGCTCTGGTGATGGCGATCTCGATGCAGCCCTCGCTGTCTGTCGTTCTGGCGGTATCGATCCCGCTTTTGCTGATCACCATTTTCTGCATCATCGGTACGGGCTTTCGCCGTTTTCGTATGATGCAGACCAAGGTGGATGCCCTCAACAGCACGGTACAGGAAAGCGTAACGAACGTCAGAGTGGTCAAAAGCTTCGTCAGAGAGGATGCCGAGATCACGAAATTCCAAAAGGCAAACGGGGACTTGAAGGAGGCGGGTCTTTCCGCCATGAAGCTGATGATCTTTCTCTCCCCCGTGATGACTTTGGTGATGAATTTTACGATCCTTGCAGTCATCTGGTTTGGCGGTGATATCGTGCTTTCGGGCGATATGCTGATCGGCGACCTTTCGGCATTCATCAATTACGTGACGCAGATCCTGTCTTCTCTCATGATGGTGACGATGCTCTTTATGTTTTCAGCGCGCGCCATGGCATCGGCAAGCCGTATCCGTGAGGTACTGGATGAGACCGTCGATCTTGACGATCTGACGGCGGCATATCCCGATAAACAAATCGAAAGCGGCAGTATCGAATTCCGTTCGGTATCCTTCCGTTACTATAAAAACAGCGAAGAAAAGGTGCTTGATACGATCGATCTCAAGATTCCCTCCGGTATGACGGTGGGGATCATCGGCTCGACGGGTTGCGGCAAGACTACGTTGGTCTCCCTCATTCCGAGACTGTATGACTGCGACGAGGGTGAGGTGCTGGTAGACGGCGTCAACGTGCGTGACTATTCCTTGCGGCATCTGAGAGACGGTGTCGGCATGGTACTACAGAAAAACACGCTCTTTTCGGGCAGTATCGCCGAGAATCTGCGTTGGGGCGATCCCGATGCCGATGACGAGACCCTTCGCGCGGCAGCCGGGGTTGCGCAGGCTGACAAATTCATTACCTCCTTCACAGGAGGCTATGACGCCATGCTGGAGCGCGGTGGCAGAAATGTGTCGGGCGGTCAGAGGCAGAGGCTTTGCATCGCGCGAACCCTTCTTAAAAAGAGCAAGATCATCATTCTCGACGATTCGACCTCGGCGGTGGATACCGCGACCGAGAGGGCGATCCGTCATGCCTTCTCGCATGAGCTTCGGGATTCGACCAAGCTGATCATCGCCCAGCGCATCGGCTCGGTCAAGGATGCCGATATGATCATCGTGATGGACGAGGGCAAGATCGTCGGGCTTGGCACACATGAAGAGCTTCTTCAGAACAATCCCGAATATATCGAGATCTACGAATCGCAAGCCGATCTTCGGGCAAAGGCAGGTGATAACTGATGGCAAGACGGCTCGATGAGCTGCAAAAGCAGTATAATTCGATGGCAAGCGACCAAAAGCGCGGCATGATGCCGGGAAGAGGTCCGGGCGGACCCGGCGCAAGGGGCAGAATGAAGGGAAAGCCTAAAAATGCCAAGGCAACTGTCCTTCGCATCATGAGTTACTTAAAGCCCTACCGTTTTCGCTTCGTGCTTGTCTTTTTCTGCATGTTCCTGTCAACTGTGACCTCGCTGTTCGGCTCGTACATGCTGGCACCGATCATCAACCGCCTGACGCTTGCCGTCAAGCCGGATGCGGATATTTCTCCCTCCCGACCCGAACAGATCGCGGATGGGGTGATCCGTTTCTTCGTCGATCCGATCGAGGCGCTTCTCGGCAGTGAGGTGCTGGGCTACGTGCTGACGGCGATCATGATCCTTGCGGTGATCTATCTTGTGGGCGTTCTGTCTACCTATCTGCAGGCAAGACTGATGCTTTCGATCTCGCTCGGCTCGGTACAGTCAATCCGAAATGATCTCTTCTGCCGTTTGCAGAAGCTGTCGGTACGCTATTACGATTCGCATCCGACGGGTGAGCTGATGTCCCGCTTTACCAATGACATCGACAATATCGACGTCATGCTGAACAATTCTCTGACAAGTCTGGTGTCGGGCGTGATCACCCTCATCGGTACGTTTATTTTCATGATCACCACCAACTGGGTGCTGACGCTGATCACGGTGGTCTTCGTTCCGCTCTTTATCTTTCTTGGCGGTATGATCGGCAAACGCTCCTCGCGGTATTATGGCCCTCAGCAAGCCGCTCTCGGCGCTGTCAACGGCTATATGGAGGAGACGGTCTCGGGACAGAAGGTGATCAAGGTCTTCAATCACGAAGAGGAATGCGTGGAGGAGTTTAAGCTTCTCAACAACGATATGCGCGATAAACAGTTCAAGGCGCAGTTCTGGGGCGGTGTGATGGGTCCGATCATGGGCAATACCTCGCAGATCACCTATGCCGTGACGGTTGGTGTCGGCGGCGCGCTGATGTGTACACGGGGACTGACTCCGGGTGCGCTTTCGGTCTTCGTCGGCTATTCCCGTCAGTTTGCGATGCCCATTAATATGATCTCTCAGCAAATGGCAACGCTGTTTGCCGCGCTTGCGGGCGCGGAGCGTGTCTTTGCGGTGATCGACGCCCCTGCCGAGGGCGAGGCGGGGGCTGACCCCATTGCCTTTGGCGACAAGGATCCCGCGGATTTTCCCAAGGAATCTCCCACCTCGCTTCGCGGATACGTGAAGATGGAGCATGTGGATTTCGGCTACCTCAGTGACCGCAAGATCCTTTCGGATATTTCCCTTTACGCAAAGCCCGGTCAGAAGATCGCCTTTGTCGGCTCAACAGGTGCGGGCAAGACGACTGTGACCAATCTCATCAACCGCTTTTACGATATCGGCGCGGGCAGTATTACGATCGACGGCTACGATATCCGCTCGCTTGACCGCGCGTTTCTCAGGAAAAACGTGGCGATGGTCCTGCAGGATACCAATCTCTTTACCGGAACGGTCAGAGAGAATATCCGCTACGGCAGACCCGATGCCACCGACGAAGAGGTCGAGGAGGCGGCAAGGCTTGCGAGCGCGCACAGCTTTATCATGCGCCTTGAGCATGGCTATGACACCGTGCTGACAGGAAATGGCGCCAACCTTTCACAAGGTCAGCGCCAGCTGCTCAATATTGCGCGTGCCGCCATCTCGCATGCGCCCATTCTCGTTCTCGATGAGGCGACAAGCTCGGTCGATACCCGTACCGAGCGCCATATCGAGCACGGTATGGAGCGTCTGATGGCAAATCGCACGACCTTTGTGATCGCGCACCGTCTTTCGACGGTCAGAAACGCCAACGCGATCATGGTGCTTGAAAACGGCGTGATTATCGAACGCGGAGATCACGATACCCTTCTTGCCATGAAGGGGCGGTATTACGAGCTGTACACCGGCAAGAAAGAGCTTGCTTAAGACCTATCTTACTTCTGAAAATTCCCGAGCAGCTCGTTTTTCTGCAAAAGGACGCGGTAGGCGGCTTCGTAGTGACCGAGCGCGCCCGCGACACTTTCGCTGTCATTCAGAACGTTGATGGCGAAGATCGGGTCACAGTCTGTCGATTTGATGTCCTCAAGAAGCTCGCTGAGAAGGGTAGCGGCACGGCTGTTGTTCCTTGCGAGCAGAGACAGACGGGCATTCAGATGCTTACGGAAGAGCGTGCTTGTGAATTTCATGGTATCATAAATGGCGGCGGCAAGATCGTAACGTGTGTTTTTGGTTACGTGGAGCATGTAAAGATAGAGATAATATTCGATCTTTTCATCGTACAGCCGACCGCTTGAGGTCGTCAGCTCGGGCAGTTTGTTTTCTCTTGCCCGTTCGATGGCAGCAAGATGATATTCGCTTTCCTCGATGAGGATCTCGCTGTGATAGAGGGTATGCCGCGCGGCGGCGATGGCCTGGCGGAAGAAATGCTCCGCCGAGACAAGATGACCGCGGCGGTAGGTCTCCTTGCCGAGCGCAAGGAAGGAGGAGGCTTCGATGAAGCGAAGCTCATCGTCCTTTTGCAGAGAGGCGATCCTCTCAAGACACTGCGCGTACTGTCCCGAACGGTAGGCCTCCCGTACCGAGGGCATCAGCGCGATCTTGAGATACGGAAAGGCATCGTCAACCTCATCGAGAAAATAGCCCGCCGAAACGCCGAGCTTTTTGACGATGTGCTGTAAGGTGGGAAGAGAGGGAAGCGCCGCGCCGTTTTCGATGCGCGAGAGCATATTGCGTGTGACACCGCCCTCGCAGATCGCCGTCTGCGTCATACCGCGCGCAAGACGGAGTGCTTTAATTTTTTCACCGATCGTCATTGTAATTTTTGTGAACCTTTCAAGATTTATAGGTAACTGTATTTTACCATGAGCGTATCAAAAAAGCAAGAGGATTTTTCGGAAAATCCCATCTGAAATATAATGACCTTGCTTGACTTTTGTATGGGGATATGCTACAATTTAACATGGTTTTTTACGGGATTTTTCCTCATGATCCCAATATAATTTACAAAAAAGAGGGTGATTCCCATCGAAATGAATCTGAACAAAGCCGAGCGTGTCCTTCTTGAGCGAGAGGGACTTTCGGAGGAGGAGATCGTCAGCCGTGTCGTGACCGACATGAATGCGCAAGCCACCTTTGAAAAGGGCAGTCTTGTTCTCACTCGGAAAGGCATCTATGCGATCAGCGGTGAAAACAGCCTGAAGGCTTCTGTTTTCTACCGTCTTTCGGATTATGACAGCTTTGCGATCGACGAGCTTTTGTCGACCTGCCGCTTTTACGCGGTGAAGGATGGCGAGCGCACGGTCGTGACCTATTCGACCTTTTTTGCCAAGGAGGATCTCTACCGTCTCGCTTCAGACACCGTCAAGCTGAGAGAGGATCGTATCAGCGAGATCTCCGACGAAGAGGCGCAGCGCTTCTGTCCGAAATGCGGCAGACGGTATCCCGACCGTGACCGCGCGTTTTGTCCGAACTGTATGGAAAAGGGCAAGATCATCAAGAGAATGATGGGCTTTTTCTCAAAATACAAGCTGTATATGTTGGCGATCGTGGTGTCGATGCTCTCGCTGTCGGCGATCTCGGTGATCGCGCCCTATTTCAGCTCGCAGTTTTTCTATGACGAGGTGCTGAATGTCAAGGGCGAATATTACGGTGAGCTTGTCTTCGTTCTTGTCCTCATCGTATTGATGCGGATCGTCCGACTGATCCTGACGATCATTCACGATGCCGTGACCTCCCTGATCTCCGCCAAGATCGTATACGATATCAAAAAGACCATCTTTGCCGCCATCGAGCGCCTGTCGATGGGCTATTTCACGGCGAGAACGACGGGCGGTCTGATGAATCAGATCTCGCACGACGCCAACCGTATTTATTGGTTTTTCACCGACGGCATGCCGTATTTCACCATCAATCTCGTTCAGCTTGTGGCGGTGACGGTGATCATGCTGTTATATAACCCTCTTCTTACTCTTTTGGCTCTCGGCTTTACCCCTTTGGTGCTTTACCTCATCGGTAAGCTTTTCCGTAAGAGCCGCAAGCTCAATCACAAGCGCTATACCCGTTCGCGCAGTATGAACTCCCTTCTTTCCGACCTTCTCAGCGGGATCCGTATCGTCAAGACCTTCTCACGCGAGAAGAGTGAGGCGGAGCGTTTCTCGAAATCCTCAAGAGCGCTTGCCGATTCGGAAATGCGCCGCTCGAAATTCGGCTCGACGGCATATCCTTTAGTCAACACGCTCGTCTATCTCGGCACGATCGCCGTATGGGCGTTCGGCGGATGGATGGCGATCAAGGGCTCGTTCGGAATGACCTACGGTATTCTGACCCTCTTTATCAGCTACGTCGGTATGGTCTATTCGCCGCTGTATTCCTTTGTGGATATGGTGGAATGGGGCTCTGACTGTCTCAATTCGATGAACCGCCTCTTTGAGGTCATGGATGCCGAGGCTGACGTGACCGAAAAGGAAAACGCTATTTCTCTTGACAGCGTCAAGGGCGATATTGTCTTTGACAACGTGGAATTTTCCTATACCAAGAGCCGCCGTGTGATCAATAAGGTATCCTTCTCGGTCGAAGCGGGTAAAACGCTCGGTATTGTGGGACACACCGGTTCGGGCAAATCCACGCTTGCCAATCTTCTCATCCGCTTGTATGACTGTGACGAGGGCAGGATCACGGTGGACGGTGTGGACGTCAGGGATCTTTCCTTTGACACCCTGCGCCGCAACATTGCCATCGTTTCGCAGGAGACCTATCTTTTTGTCGGTACGATCTACGACAATATCCGCTATGCCAACCACGATGCTACCCGTGAAGAGGTCATCGAGGCGGCAAAGGCGGCGGGCGCGCACGACTTTATTGTCAAATTGCCCGATGCCTATTCCACCATGGTGGGATTCGGTCACAAGGATCTGTCGGGCGGTGAGCGTCAGCGCATTTCGATCGCGCGCACACTGCTCAGAAATCCGAAGATCCTCATTCTTGACGAGGCAACTGCCGCCATGGATACCCAGACCGAGCGCCGTATTCAGACAACACTCGATTCGCTTTCCAAGGGCAGAACCACCCTGACGATCGCGCACCGTCTTTCGACCTTGAAAAATGCCGATTCGCTGATCGTGGTCAGCGGCGGAGCTGTGACCGAGCAGGGTACACACGCCGAGCTGTTAGCCAAGAAGGGCGAATATCACAAGCTTTACACCTTGCAGCTTGAAGCACTGAAGAACGTCGGTGTCACCGAATAGAAAGGAACGCTATGAACAATACCTTATCGCAGATTATTGAAATCCTGTATCTGACGCCCGAAAACTCTGTTTTCACGCAAAAAGGCGATTTCGTGGCGCTGACCACGGTGCAAAACGGAGAGAAAAAGGATCACGGCATCGTTAAATTGCGCCGTCTCTTTCCCTTTGAGGAGCTTTGGAATGATATCACGGTCATGGATGCCTCGGGCGAGGAGATCGGCGTGATCGCTTCCATCGATTGCTTCAAAGAGATGGCAGACATTCTCAAAAACGAGCTGGAGCGTGTATATTTCACCCCGAAGATCTCGAAGATCTATGCCATGAAGGATAAATACGGCTTTTCCACCTGGGACGTCGAGACCGATATCGGCAGAGTGACCTTTTCGGTCAAGGATACCTTCCGCTCGATCGTATCGCTCGGCGGGGGCAGAGCCATCATCACCGACGTGGACGGCTCCCGCTATGAGATCGTCGACGCGTCGAAGCTTGATAAATCCTCTTACAAAAAAGTGGAACTGTATCTCTGAGAGGTGAAAATATGACCGAACAGGAACGTAAGCTCTTTCTGTCTCTGAAGGAGCAGGGCTGGTTTTCGGGGGAAGAAGAGCCTGAGATGATGGCAACCTTCGACTTATCCGAAAAAAGACTTGCGAAATTCGAGCCGAAAGATCAGAAAAAACGAAAAAAACGCCGCAAAACGCCTCCTGCACGCGGCACAAGGCTGGGTGTTACGCTTTGCGAGGGCTATGCTCTTATTTACCGTGACAGCGTTGCCGTCTGGCAGGAGGGCATACTCACGGAGCGCATTCCGATCGGTGAGGGGGAGAGTCTCACCTGCGAAATCGGTGAGGGCTCGGTGTCCATGCTTCTCGGCGAGAAGGTCTTGTTTGTTTCAAGACTGAAGCAGAAAACGGCATACTATCTTCTTGCCAAGCGCTTTGACGATCTTTGCCTCGGCAAAGAGGTGGAGCGTGAAAGCGATCGCAAGGTCAAGCTTTGCATCAAATGTTCAAGACCCATGAGCCCCGGGGAATCGGGTGAGGTCTGTTCGCGTTGCCGCTCCAAAAAACGCATTCTCAAGCAGCTTTGGGATGTGATGACGGGCAGCCGTCTGTACATCGCTACCTCGATCATTCTCTTTTTCGTGGTGACGGGTGTCAATCTGATCGCCCCCTATCTGCACCGTATTCTGGTCGATACCTACATTGAGCCGGGCTACGCCTTTCTTGAGGGCTTTGCGATCGTCATTCTGTCGATCCTTGCCGCCAACCTTTTGTCGCGCGGTATTTCGATCGTGCGCTCGCGTATTCTCATCAATGCCTCGAACGGTGTGATCATTCGTCTTCGTGACGAGGTATTTGAAAAGGTCGAGAATCTGTCGGTGTCGAATATCCAGAAGAGAACGGCGGGTAATCTGATGCACCGTATCAACAACGATACCTCGGTGATCCAGAACTTTCTGACCAATCAATTCTCTCAGCTTGTCGAACAGCTTCTGATGTTCTTGGGTGTTGGCGTGATCCTCTTTGTCTATGACTGGAAGCTGGCGCTTCTGATCATCGGTCCGATGCCCCTTGCGTTCTTTCTGAATCTCAAATTCCGCCGCCGTGTCGGCAGGATCTATCATACGCAGTGGGAGAAATCCTCGCAGGTCGATACCTTTTTGCACGATATTTTCTCGGGCATCCGTGTGGTAAAATCCTTCGGTACGGAGGAGCGTGAAAACAAGCGTTTTGATGCGCTGACCTATGAAGAATGCCGCATCCGTATGCGCAACGAACGGTTCTTTGCGGTCTTTTCGCCCATTCTCACCTTCCTTCTCGGCATCGGTGAGATCTTCCTTCTGTATTATACGGGCTATATGAATCTTTCGGGCGATATGACGCTCGGTACGATCTCGATGTTCTCCTCCTACGTGGGACTCATTTACGGCCCGCTTCAGTTCTTCGGCAGACTGCTCCGTTCCTTCAGCAACATGCTGAATTCCGCGTCGAAGGTCTTTGAGATCCTCGATGAAAAGGTGGACGTTGCCGATACCGAAGCGCCGATCGTCAAGCCCATTGAGGGTACGATCGAGCTGAAAAACGTGGCGTTTGACTACGATGAGCGCAATGCTGTTCTCAAAAACGTGAACCTCACCGTCAAGCCCGGCGAGATGATCGGTATTGTGGGAAAATCGGGTGTCGGTAAATCCACGCTGATCAATCTCGTGATGCGTATGTATGACGTCGACGAGGGCGAGATCCTGATCGACGGCATCAACATCAAGGAGTATTCGCAGGAATCCCTTCGCTCGCAGATCGGCGCTGTTCTGCAGGAGACCTTTCTCTTTTCGGGATCGATCTATGACAATATCGCCTATGCCAAGCCGAATGCCACGAGAGAAGAGGTCATTGCCGCCGCCAAAGTGGCGGGGGCACACCGCTTTATCATCAAGCTGCCCGACGGCTATAATACCAAGGTCGGCGAACGCGGCTATACGCTTTCGGGCGGTGAGCGCCAGCGTGTGACCATCGCGCGCGCGCTTCTGCACGATCCCCGCATTCTGATCCTTGACGAGGCGACGAGCGCTTTGGATACCGAGACCGAAAAGCAGATCCAGGATGCGCTTCAGATCCTTATCAAGAACCGCACCACTTTGGCGATCGCGCACCGTCTTTCCACCCTTCGCAACGCTACAAGGCTGATCGTTCTTTCCGAAGGCACGATCGCTGAGGAAGGCACGCATGAGGAACTGATGGCGAAAAAGGGTATGTATTACGATCTGGTCATGGCGCAGAGGCAGATGTTCTCGACGAAGAAGGAGTCGTGAGCGGAGAGTGGTCAGTGGTCAGTGGTCAGTGATGAGTGGTCAGTGGGTGTGATTTTTTATGTTTTGAAAGCCGTGAACCGGGGCTTTTCCGATGGGATGCCTTGATTTACGGCTTTTTTGATGCCGTGAGGTGTCTTGTTTTGTGTAAATCTATCAAAAATTTCTCCAAAATTTGTGAAAGGTGTTGACAAATGGCAGGCGGTATGGTATACTGTTGGCGGTGTTGTTGACACGTCAACGTTTGTTGATGTGATCTTTGCCGAAAAAGGAGGGATGATATGCTGATCGATCGTTATGCGTTATTTCGCATTTACGTGGAGAATCTTTCGAAAAATCTGCAAAAATATGAAAACAGCAAAATGTCCTCTCTTTCGATGCGCGGTATTCACGCGCTTTGCCTCTTTCAGCTTGGCAAATCTCCCGACGGCATGACAGCGGCAGAGCTTTCACAGGCGTGTGAGGTCGATAAGGCACTGATCTCCCGTGTGGTAGCGGAGCTTCTCGAGCTTGGACACATCGCCCATAAGAATCCCGAAAGAACCAAATACCGCAGTAAATTGATCCTGACCGAAAGCGGTCGGGCTTGTCTGAGACAGGTAACACGGTGGGTCGCGCAAGCCATACGCGATCTCAAAAATGAGATCACAGGTGATGAGCTGAACGCATTTTTTAAAGTCATGGAGATCCTCAACGGATTCCTTGACAGCCACTCGGACGCCTCCGATACAGAAGATTCCAATTCCTGATAGAAAGGATTTGTTTGATATGAAGATCCATGGTATTGATTTTTACCGTATGACACTGTCTGCTGCCAACGCACTTGACAATAACAAGGTGGCGGTCAATAATATGAATGTTTTCCCCGTACCCGATGGCGATACGGGTATCAATATGACCTTGACGCTTTCCTCGGTGAGAACGATGACCGAAACCGAGCTTCCTCTTGGAGAGCTTGCCAAGAAGATCGGCGATCTCGTACTTCGTTCGGCGCGCGGTAACTCGGGCGCGATCCTGTCGCTCTTCTTCCGCGGCATGGCAAAGGCGTTTGTCGGCAAGGAATTTGCCAACGTGCATGATCTGGCGGGTGCTTTTGAAAGCGGTACCAATGAAGCCTATAAGGCGGTCGCTAACCCGACCGAGGGCACGATCCTGACGGTCATGCGCCGTACGGCTGAGGCGGCAAAGACGCTGTCGGATACCTATGAAGGCGATCCCGAGACTTTTGTAGCGCATCTTGTGACGGTTGCCGATACCGAGCTTGCGCATACCCCCGATCTTCTGCCCGTGCTTCGTCAGGCACACGTAGTTGACGCGGGCGGTTACGGATTTGTAATCATGCTTCAGGGCATGCTGGCAGCCCTTCACGGTGAGGGCGTTGTGGCAAACGATCCCACCTCGACCGACAGCCCCGCGGCTGCGGATTTCTCGCAGTTCGATACCGAGGACGTGACCTTCGCTTACTGTACCGAATGCATCGTCGAAAAGAATCCCGAATATCACGGCGAGGGTATGGTATCGGAATTTTATCGCTATATCTCCGACAAGGGTGACAGCATCGTTTTTGTGGACGATGAAGAGATCATCAAGCTGCACATTCACACCAATCATCCCGGCAAGGTGCTGGAAAAGGCACTCACGTTCGGTTCGCTTTCCAAGATCAAGATTGAAAACATGCGCCTGCAGCATTCCACCAAGGTGGTAGAGGACCGTGAGATCGAGTCGGCAAAGGTCATTGCCGCTCCCGTCAAGCCCTATGGCTTTGTCTCGGTCTGCATGGGCGAGGGCATCAGCAGTACCTTCAAAGAGCTTGGTGTTGACAACGTGATATACGGCGGTCAGACCATGAATCCCTCCACGCAGGACATTCTTGACGCGGTCTATCAGACTCCGAGCGAGATCGTCTTCGTTTTCCCGAACAACAAGAATATTCAGCTTGTCGCACAGGAGGCTGCCAATCTTTGCGAAGAAAAGAAGGTTGTGGTCGTACCTACCCGTAACGTACCGCAGGGCATCTCCTCGCTTCTCGTCTTCGATGAGGGTGCATCGGCGGATGAGAATCTCGAGGCAATGAAGGAGGCTATGGCAGGTGTGACCTGTATCACCACTACCCATGCCGTCCGTGATTCCGAGATCGACGGGCTTGCCATTAAAAACGGTCAGGCAATGGGTCTTGTCAATGAAAAGATCAGATGTGTTGCCGACACCCGTGAGGAATGCATCATGCAGCTGACAGACCAGCTTGAAAACGTGTCTTACGTAACGGTCTTTTACGGTCAGGACGTCAGCGAAGCGGATGCCGATAAGGTCTATACCCTCTTGAACGGTCATCTTGACGATGACACCGAGATCGTCCTTGTCAATGGCGGTCAGAGTGTCTATGATTATATTATTTCTCTGGAATAAAGAACAGAAAAACCTGAAAAGAGAGCCTACGGTTGAAACCCGCAGGCTCTCTTTTGACATTGTAGACTTTAGTTTGCTTGACCTGATCAGAGGCGGTAATAGATCTTGTGGGCGCGGTCTACGGCAAACGTTCCGAGGGTATGCAGACGGTAGACCTCGGTGGAGGGAATGTAGAGATCGGGATGGCGAAGGGCAAGCTTGCGTTTTTCCTCGCTTGTCAGCATAACCTGACAGTGTCTGATGGCAGAGGGCACGCGCCCTTGTTCGTTCAGAAGAAAATCCAGCGTAATGGCATCAGTCAGCGCGGTGGCACGGGAATCTCCATCCAGTGATTCATCAAATTCGAGCAGCTTGACGTAAGCGTCGCGCTGAGAGAGGGTGGTGACGTCGGGCAGAAAATCTGCAAGTGCCTCAAGCAGGCAGAAGGGCGAGCGCTCATCGGTGAGGACAAGCATCGAGCGGCGAAACCGTCCGCTGTTGACATAGCGCTCCAAAACGGCTTCGATCCGTTTCAGGCGCATGATCTCGTCAAAGGAAAGCGTATCGGAGCTTAGCACCTCATAAGGCGGCTCGCTATGAAAACAGTAGCCGTATGCCTCGCGTCTTTCGTATAAGGGCGAGCCCTTGAGAAGCTTCAGAAAACCGAGCTGCAGCATATGGCATTTGCCGTAGAGAGCATCGAAGCTTTTTCGGATCGAGCGATAGGAATCGCCCGGAAGACCTGCGATGAGGTCGGCGTGAATATGCATGTTGTCGAAGCGGTAAAGCCTTTCCAAAGCATTCAAAACGGCTTCGGTATCGTTCGGGCGGTCGATCTTCTCAAGCACGGCGGGGTCAGTCGACTGTACGCCGATCTCCAGCTGAAGCTTTCCCTTGGGAAAGCGCTGAAGGATCTTGAAGCTTTCCTCGTCCAGTAAAGATGCGCAGATCTCAAAATGATAGTGCTTGGTATAGGCGGGGTCAAGAAGTGCTGTCCAGATCGCCTTGGCGCGGTTTTTGTCGTAATTGAAGGTGCGGTCGACAAACTTGATGACCTTGACGTCAAGAAAAGCTTCAAAATGCTTAAGATCCGCTAAGGTATCGTCCACGGATTTGGCGCGGACGGTCTTATGCTCTTCGGCGGCGGAGAGGCAGTAGGCACAGCGGTAGGGGCAGCCGCGCGCCGATTCGTAATAGAGAATATTGCCGACACGGTTCTCATCTTCGGTATAGGGAACAGAAGAATGCACAAAATCGGGATAGGGTCTGCCGCAGAGAATACGGGGAAGCGGCTCCCCCGCTGACAGCGTTTTGGCAAGGGTGACGACCGTCTCCTCCCCTTCGCCCTTGAGCAGGGTGTCGATAAAGGGGTGTGCCTTCAGAAAATCCTCGTCTTCAAAAGAGACCTCGGGACCGCCGAAGACGATCTTCACGTTCGGGCGGAGCTTTTTGAGATTCTCAGCGAGGGTCAGATGTGCCGCGATATTCCAGATATAGCAGGAAAATCCGTAAAGGTCGGCATTTTCGCAGGCAAGGGCGGCGAGTGTATCGAAGGAGCGCTCCTTTTCGGTGCGCTCAAGCAGGCTGACCTTGTCAAAGCCCTCCTCCCTGAGACGCTGTCTGAGAATGCGGATGGCAAGATTGGTATGACTGCGCGAGGCATTGAGAGAAAACAGTGTGATCTTCATGAGATCTCCTTTTAGAATACCAAAATACAGCTAAGCCCCGATCGGGTGCCCGAAGGCGGGCGCCCGATCGGGGCATTGTGTTACTGTGAAGGCGGCATGCGTTCTTGGACGCATACGCGAGTTACTGTGCGATCAGCTCCTCAGCGCGGGTAAGAGCGGCGTCGATCTTCGAAAGATCCTTGCCGCCTGCCATAGCGCTGTCGGGTCTGCCGCCACCGCCGCCGCCACAGATCATGGCAACTTCCTTGACGAGCTTGCCTGCCTGCTTACCGCTCTTGACGGCATTGGCACCGCAGGATGCGATGAAGTTGAGTTTCGTGCCCGAAACGAGAGCAATGACAGCGATCGAGTCGGGATCGTTTGAGCGGAGGTTATCGAGTACCGAACGGACGGCATCGACCGAAACACCCTCGACCTTTGCCGAAAGGAAGTGATAGCTGCCGACCGTCTTAGTGGAAGCGAGAAGGGTAGAGAGCTTGGCTTCTGCCATCTGTGCCTCAAGGCGCGCGATCTCGGCGTGAGCTTCCTTCAGCTCAGCCATCAGCTGCTGCGAGCGTTTGACGAGATCGTCGGGTGAGGGGATCTTCAGTGCCTGAGCGGCGGCATGGAAGGTCTTACTGTCAGCTTCCATTGCCTTCAGTACGTTGAGACCGGTGATACCTTCGACACGGCGGACACCTGCGGCAACCGAGGATTCCGAGGTGATGCGGAAGAGACCCGCCTTGGCGGTATTGTCAAGATGCGTACCGCCGCAAAGCTCACAAGAATCGTCACCCATTTTGACAACGCGGACGATCTTGCCGTATTTTTCGCCGAAGAGTGCCATAGCGCCGTAGCTCTTGGCGGTTTCGGGATCGGTCTCGATGGTTTCTACCGTCGAGCCCTTGAGAATGTATTCGTTGACGAGTGCTTCCACTGCCGAAAGCTCCTCGCGGGTCAGAGCGGCAAAGTGCTTGAAGTCGAAGCGGACACGGTCGGCATCGACATACGAGCCTGCCTGCTCAACGTGGTTGCCGAGTACGGCACGAAGCGCTGCCTGAAGCAGATGGGCAACCGAGTGATTGCGCTTAATGGCATCGCGGCGCTTGGTATCAATGGCGGCATGTACGCCATCACCCACCGAAACGGGGGCATCGCCCTGAGCCATCAGATGAATGTATACGCCCTCAGCCTTCTTGGTGTCAAGAACAGTGAAAACGTTTCCGTTTACGGTGATCGTACCGATATCGCCGACCTGACCGCCGCCTTCTCCGTAGAAGGGAGTCTTGTCGAGGATCAGCGAGAATTCGCCTTCGGTCACGGTATCGACGAGCATATCGTCGGTGATGATGCCGATGACGGTGGCGTCGCATTCGGTTTCGGTATAACCGAGAAATTCAGTCTTCTTGAAATCAGAGAGCAGATTCTTCGAAGCGTCGCTCCAGCCGCTGATATTGGCGCGTGCGGCACGGGCGCGTGCCTTCTGTTCCTGCATGAGAGCGGTGAAGCACTCTTCGTCGATCGCAAGCTTCGATTCCTCGGCGATCTCACGGGTCAGGTCGATCGGGAAGCCGTAGGTATCGTAAAGACGGAAGGCATCCTCACCCGATACCGCGGTCTTGCCTTCGGCAAGCGCCTTTTCGATGATATCGCTGAGCATCTGCGAGCCCTGGTCGATGGTCTGATTGAAGCGCTCCTCTTCAATGCGGATGACCTTCTGAATGTAATCGAGCTTTTCGGTAAGCTCGGGATATTCGGTGTAGTTTTCCTTGGCTACCACCGCGGCAACGTCACTGAGGAAAAGACCCTTGATGCCGAGCATTCTGCCGTGACGGGCGGCGCGGCGGAGCAGTCTTCTGAGGACATAGCCTCTGCCTTCGTTCGAGGGAACAACGCCATCTGATACCATGAAGTCCGAGCCGCGGATGTGGTCGGTGATGACACGCAGCGAAATATCGCTCTTGGCGTTTTCGCCGTAGGTGACGCCTGCCTTGTCGATGATCGCCTTCATGATGTTCTGTACGGTATCGACCTCAAAGAGGTTGTTGACACCCTGCATGATGCAGGCGAGACGCTCAAGACCCATACCGGTGTCGATATTGGGCTTCTGAAGACGGGTGTAGTTACCCTTGCCGTCGTTATCAAACTGCGTGAAGACGAGGTTCCAGAATTCCATGTAACGGTCGCAGTCGCAACCGGGCTTACAGTCGGGCGAGCCGCAACCGAATTCTTCGCCGCGGTCAAAGTGGATCTCGGAGCAAGGACCGCAGGGACCCGAGCCGTGTTCCCAGAAATTATCCTTCTTGCCAAGGCGGACAAGACGGCTTGCGGGAACGCCGACCTCCTTATTCCAGATATCAAACGCTTCATCGTCCTCTTCGTAGACGGTGACCCAAAGCTTATCCTCGGGCATTGCGATGGTCTTGGTGCAGAATTCCCATGCCCAGTTGATCGCTTCGCGCTTGAAATAGTCGCCAAACGAGAAGTTACCGAGCATTTCGAAGAAGGTGCCGTGACGCGCCGTGATACCGACACGGTCGATATCGGGGGTGCGGATACACTTCTGGCAGGTTGCCATACGGTGACGGGGCGGTTCTTCCTCACCCGTGAAATACTTTTTGAGAGGAGTCATGCCGGCATTGATGAGAAGGATCGATTTATCACCGATCGGAACGAGGGGATAGCTCTTGTGACGCAGACAGCCCTTCGATTCAAAGAAGGTCAGAAACTGTTCGCGTAATTCGTTAACAGAAGTCCATTTCATAGTTGTTACCTACTTTATTTCAATGTTTTTTCAGATAGTTTTAAGAATCGTGCGTGACCCTTCCGTCACCGCCGATATCGATCGCCTCGCCGCCCACGAAATCGGGCTTTACAAGGGTGGTGAAGAGATCCTTGCAACGCGCGGCAACCTCACGGATATCGCGCATGAATTGTCCCGCGTAGCCGCGGAGCGAAGCGGACACGCCGACAGCCTCGATGCCGTAGGAATCGGCAAGGAAGAGGGCGCGGTACAGATGATATTCCTGCGTTACCACAACGGCACTTCTGACCCCGAAGACAGTTGAGGCACGTGCCATGGTCTCATAGGTGGAAAAGCCCGCATGATCGAGGAAGATATCCTCAAGCGGCACCGAGAATTCCTCATGTGCCACACGCTTCATGGTATTGACTTCATCGTAATGCTCTCTGCCGTGGTCACCCGAAAAGAGGATCTTTTCAGCAACACCCACCTGATAAAGAAGGCAGGCGGTCTTGATGCGGTCATAGAGCATATCGGAGGGTCTTCCGTCCGCCTTGACACCGCAGCCCAGCACAAGGATACAGTCATAGCCGTTTGCCACAATGCTTTCGGCAGGCAGAATACGGTCCTTGACCGAATGCCTGACGGCGGCATTGATGCCAAGCACCAAGCCACCCGCCATAAGGCAGGCAAGAGCGAGGGTGATGGCAAGAAAGGCAAGGACGAGACGGCGCTCGCGACGGGAAAGGCGCGCTTCTTTTTTGATTTTCGGCGCACGTGTATTTTTTTCGCGTTTACACTTTTTACGGTTTTCTTTTGTTTTCTGTTTCATGTTTTCAGAAGATATCCACCGCCGAAATCGGCAAGGGGGTCATGTGTCAGGGAGAGAAGGGTGGCATTTTGTTGCTCGGCAAACGTGCGCATGATGTGGTGATCGGGGTGATCCTCAATTCTGCCGAAGAAGGCTGTCAGCTTGTCTGACAGCGTGAGTGAGGCGCCTCCGATAAAGCCCGTGTCATAGGGCTTCAGTGCGATATGTCCCGAAGAGATGAGAAGAGCGGGAATGCCGTGGCTGATGAGCGCGCGATACAGAGGCTTGTCGGCCGTGATGACGCCCTTTCCCACAACTGCCGCCGAGCAGTGCGTATAGCCCTGCGCGACCCGAATGACCTCGGGATAGCAGTCGAGGAGCTTTGATGCAAGCGCCCTGCCGCCGAAGAGCTTACCGCCGATGGGAAGCGCATTATAACGCGTATCGTGGGGATAGCTTTCCGAAAGCTCCTCTTCACACAGAACGAAATTCTCGCGAAAAGGCGAGAAAAAGGCTTCGTATAAGTGAAAATAGCGCTCCGGAATGAGAAGCTTACCCGATGGCAGGCGTGTCATCAGCATATCGGGATGGCAGGCAACGGGAGAGGGAAGCGCGGGATGGGGCAAAAGCCTTCTGACATCATAGCTGAGAGAAAATAGCCTGTCCTCAGCTGACTTCGGAATATCTCCGCATAACAAAACAGGGCGGATTGAGAATCCGCCCTTCACAGTTGCAGTATGGTACATATACTTTGATGCAAAAGACAGCTTCATACGGTCGATAAACGCATCAGCGAAATATTATCAAGGGGCGATAAAATCGTCTTTTGTCAAAAGCTTGCCTTACGCGCGTTCTACTTTACCCGAACGCAGGCAACGGGAGCATACGTAAGCGGTTCTGTGAGTGCCGCCCGAAACGATCTTGACTCTTCTGATGTTGGGCTTCCAGGTTCTGTTGGTCTTACGGTTCGAGTGGGAAACTGCAAGTCCGTAAACGACTTTCTTTTCGCAGATTTCGCATTTTGCCATGATTTGCGCACCTCCAATTTATATATCAAGTTAATATTATTTCTAAACAGCATTACTGATTATATCATAAGATAAATGAAAAATCAATAGTATTTTTAAAAAAAATTACAAAAATCGCAGATTTTTATCGGTCTTTGGGCATCTTGTTTCCTTAATCGCCCAGCTCTTCGTCCAGCTCATCCAGTCTGTGGCGGCTTTTTTTGGCTTCGGCAGAGGAGCTTGCCAGCTCTTGGGCGTGTGCCTTGGCTTTTTTGCCGATGATAAAACGGTTTTCCTCGCCGTTCAGCATGCGGCGGATATTCGCGCGGTGCATGATGACCACGAAGAGCGAGAGAAAGACACCGACGAAGATCATGGACGTGGTGGCGGTGTGGCTCAGCGTGTTGCTGAGATCGGGAACTTGGGTGACGGCGCCGTCAAGCGTAGGCACGTTGGTGAAAAGTCCTTGACGAACGAAATAATTCGGTAAGATCTCAGCGTGCAGCCAGTTGTAAATACGGCTGTGGATCAGAGGATACAACACGATCGACATAATACTGCCGAGTGAGAGATATTTCGTGGAAAGCACGATCATGATGAAAATGAAGATCAGAATGAAGAAAACGATGGGATCGAGAATGAAGACCATCGTCCCCGCGGCGGCAACACCCTTGCCGCCCTTGAATTTGTAGAAGCAGGGGAAACAGTGACCGAGGATACAGCCAAGCCCCGCAAGAGTAGCGATGCTCGCGCCGAACAGCACCATGCCGAGGGTGACACCCACAACGGTCTTGCCGAAATCCCCGACAAGCGTGAGGACACCTGCCTTGGTTCCGTAGACACGGCGCATATTGGTGAAGCCCGCATTCCCGCTTCCGTGGGTGCGGATGTCGTCGTGGTAAATGATCTTCGATAAAATGATCGCAAAGTTGACGCTTCCGAGAAGATAGGAGAATACCACCCAGACGGCGGCGAGCGTGAAGAAAAGAAGAGGTTCTTCGGTAAAATACTCACGCAGAATGCCGTTCAGCTTCAGGTATTCATAACGGTATAAAAAGCTGGCAAAGGGGCTTGGCATCAGTCTTCCTCTCCTCTCATACGAACCACGATCTTGATGGGAGTACCCTCGAAGCCGTAAGCCTCGCGGATCTGGTTTTCGATATAACGCTGATAGGAATAGTGGAAAAGGCGGATATCGTTGCAGAAGCAGACGAATGTCGGGGGCTTGGTGCCCGACTGCGTCATATAATAGATCTTCAGGCGGCGTCCCTTGTCACTCGGGGGCTGTACACGGGCAACGGCATCGGCGAGAAGATCGTTGAGCTGACCTGTGGTGATACGCTTGGCGTTTTCTTCGGCGCCCTTGAGGATCAGCTCGAAGAGTCTCGGTATGCGCTGACCGGTCTTGGCGGAGACGAAGAGAATGGGCGCGTAGGACATATAGGCGAGTGCCACGCGGATCTTATCGGTAAATTCCTTGACGGTGTGGTTATCCTTTTCGATGAGATCCCATTTATTGACCACGATCACGGTCGCCTTGCCCGATTCGTGCGCGATACCCGCGATCTTTTCGTCCTGCTCGGTAATGCCCTCGGAGGCATCGATCATGAGAACACAGACGTCGGCGCGCTCGACTGCCATTTTGGCACGAAGCACGCTGTATTTTTCAATCTTGTCCTCTACACGGCTCTTGCGGCGGATCCCGGCGGTGTCGATGAATTTGAATTTACCGAATTCATTGTCGATCTCGGTGTCAATGGCATCGCGCGTCGTACCCGCGATATCCGAAACGATCAGTCTGTCCTCGCCGAGGATCTTATTGATGATCGAGCTTTTGCCTGCGTTGGGCTTACCGATGACGGCGACCTTGAGGCGGTCATCATCCTCTTTTTCGTCCCACGCGTCATCGGGAAGGTGCGAGTAGATGGCATCGAGCAGGTCTCCCGTGCCGTTGCCGTGCGTGGCAGAGATGGCAACGGGATCATCCTCGAAGCCAAGCTCGTAAAACTCATAAAATTCGGGGGGCGGCGCGCCGATGGTGTCGATCTTGTTGACACCCACGATGACGGGCTTTCCCGCGCGGAGCAGCATGTTGGCAATGTCGCGGTCATCTGCCGTTACCCCTGCGTTGATATCGCAGAGAAAGACGATCACGTCGGCGGTCTCAATGGCGATCTCCGCCTGCATGCGCATGTGCTTTAAGATGATATCGTCAGTCTTGGGTTCAATACCGCCGGTGTCGATCATCATGCATTTCTTGGCGCGCCATTCGAATTCAAAATAAATACGGTCGCGCGTAACGCCGGGGGTATCCTCGACGATGGCGATGCGTTCGCCCGCAAGCTTATTAAAGAGTGTGCTTTTGCCAACGTTCGGTCTGCCGACGATGGCAATGATGGGTTGAGCCATTCTGTTACTCCTTTCTGATCAGGCTTCCTCGGTGGGGGAGAGAAGCGCTTGTATGAAATCGTCGCCTGTGGGTCTTGCCAAGCGGACGGGGGTGTGTAAGGCTTGTTCCAGCTCGGTGAGGGTGGTGTCATCCAGGAAACGGTCACCTTCGTCCCGCAGCATGACGGTGGGGAGAAGGAGAAAGTCACCAAGCTCTTTATCTTTCAGTTTTGCAATGAGGTCTTGTCCCGTGAGAAGCCCCGCAACCGTGATGGTATGACCGAAAAAGTCGTTTTCCACGCGGTAAACGTGGCAGGTAAAGTGAG
>JAFVYN010000049.1 GCA_017508605.1 Clostridia bacterium | reverse complement strand
GTCTTAACCGCTTGACCAACGGGCCGTTATGGTAGCGGAAGTGGGACTTGAACCTACGACCTACCGGGTATGAACCGGGTGCTCTAGCCAACTGAGCTATTCCGCCATGTTTCTTTTGCACTTCGCTCACGTGTCGCTCACATGCTTGAATATTATAGCAAACAAAATACCATTTGTCAATACCTTTTTTAAAAAAATCAAAAAAAATTTTATATTCCTTAAAATACGACAACTTTATGGCAAAACCATACAAAACATGTCGATTTTCAACCAAAAAAAGGCATACTTTTCATTTCCGATCAAAATCAGAAATGAAAAGTATGCCGCAGTCAGTTTCAGGATTTTGCCTTGGTACGGGAGAAGAGCCATTCAAAAACGTCTTCTCTTCCGGCAACGGTATTCCAGATATCGTGACCCGCTCCCTCGAATTCCTCATAGTGGAAATCGACGGGGCTATTCTTATTGATCATCATTGCCATCATCTTGGTTCCCGAAGGCGGTACAACACCGTCAGCAGAGCCATGGAAGGTATAGATGGGCATTTTCGCAAGCTCTTTGGCTTTGGTCTGGTCACCGCCGCCGCAGATCGGAACGCCTGCCGCGAAGAGATCGGCGTGACGGACAAGAAGATCCCACGTACCGAAGCCGCCCATCGAAAGACCCATGGCGTAAATGCGGTTCTTATCCACGCTGTAGCTGTCACGGATACCCTCAACCACCTTCACGACCGCCGCAAGCTCATCCGATTCGGGGATATCGGCGGTACGGTAGTTACCGTTTGCCCAGGGAGTGTCGACCCACTGCTGATTCTCGGGGCACTGCGGACAGATCACAATGGCATCGTCCACGGGAGAATTGTTCTGATTGAACATCGTACGGATCATGTGAACAAGCTGCTTCTGATTGTCCACGCCGCGCTCACCCGCGCCGTGAAGCACGAGAAGAAGGGGATATTCCTTGTCGGCATCGTAATCGGAGGGCAGATAGAGGCGGTATACCAGCTTCTGACCGGTAGCGGTCTTGGTTTCGTGATAGGTAAACAGGCTTTCGACAAATGCCTGTGTCAGCGCGGCATCCTTGCCGACGTATTCAGCGTAGTTCATATCCTTCAAAGGAGAGGCGTGATGGTAATAATTCTTATCGGACGAATAAGTAAGCGTCTTGTTTTCGGGCTTGAGACCCTCTTCGGCAAGAAGAGCGGCAAAGAGATACATATAATTGAAATCATCGGTCGCATAGAAGACAACGCCTTCCTCGGTCACCGAGACCGTGAAGTCACCCGTCTTGCAGCCTGCCTTGACAGAAGCCACCGTGGGGCGCTGCTTTTCAAGATCGCCTACGATAATTTCATGGGCATAAGGCTCACTCACCTTGGCAATATCCTCCGCCTTCAGGGTAATGCCGAATTTCGACTTCATTTTGGAAACGTATTTCGTGACCTCACTCTTGACTGTCGCGTTACTGCCGTCATAAACGATCACGTAATCGCTGACACCGTCAACGGCAACGGGCGCCGTATATACGGTGGGGGCGGGTGTTGTCGTCACCTCCGGCTCTGTTGTGGTGGTATTGGCATTATCAGCCGTTGTGACCGATGGCTCGGCGCAGGAGACAAACAGTGCCGCAAAGAGTGTCAGCATAAGAAGAAGCATCCATTTTTTCATACGTAAAGATCCTTTCGTGCATGGCTTTCGTATTTTCGATTATACATCATAGCGCCGTATTTGTCAAGCGCCGCAGGGTACAAACAGGAAAAAGCAAAAGAAAAGAAGCAAAAAACGGAGAATCTCTTCCCCGTTTTTTGCATTTTTGTCATTCCTCGTCATCAAGAAGACTGTAATACAGCTCAAACACCTTTTCGACGATCTCGTCATCCTCGACAAGATCAATGGTGCTGTCCTCATCGGTTTCGATCAACTGGAAAACAAAGGCTTCATCCTCTTCAAGACCTTCCATTTCGATCGGTCTCAGAATAAAATACAGCGTCTCCTCGATCGGGATCAGCGCGATCTGTTCAAATTCGATCGGCTCGCCGTCATCGTCATATAAAACGATATTATCGTTACAGCTTTCATCAAGCAACATATCCAGCGGATTCATCGTGTATACCTCCGTATGTTTTTATCCCATTATAGCGAGAGTTTTCGGTTTTGTCAACACCATTTCCCGAGAAATATCGCAAAAAGCAAAAACTTCATCCCAATAAGGAGTCAAGAGCCGTCATCAGCACAAGCCCGAAGACAAACACAAGCCGCACCGCAACGCCCTTCTCTTTTCCGATGATATCCTCAAAAAGCTCGCCCGTGACAGCCGAAAGCATCGCGCCCGAAGCAAAGGCGAGAAAGAAGGGGAGAAATGCCGCCGTCAGCTCGGAAAACACGAAGGCAAGTATGGCTCCAACAGGCTCGATCGCGCCTGAGAGCGTGCCTATCGCGAAGGCTCGCCACCGCCCCTTGCCCGCCTGCGCAAGTGGTAAAGAAACGATCGCACCCTCGGGCAGATTCTGAATGGCGATCCCTGTCGAAAGCGCGATAAGTCCCGCCGCCGTCATTCCCTCGGCACCCATAGAAAACGCCGCCGCGGCAACTCCGACCGCCATACCCTCGGGCAGATTGTGAAGCGTGATCGCAAAGAGCGTTGTTGTTTTCTCCTGAGGTCTGTGTTCCGACCCGGGCAGATATTCCGGCACAAGAAAAAAGAGAAGTCCGAGCGAAAGCCCCCATATCCCCAAAGGGGCATCACCGTCAAGTGCGGGAACAAGAAGCGAAAAAAATGCCGAAGCCAGCATCACACCCGCCGCCAACGCATGGATCATACGCCGCGCGGCATCAGTCCCCTTACCGCGATAGAAAAATACCGCCGCCGCACCGAGAAGCGTGCCGACAAGCGGGATCACAAAACAAAAAATAAGCATATACCGTCACTCCGTTTCCTTTCATGACAGTATATGCTCTCTGAACCATACGGTTACGCCGTGGTCTCGACCTCTTCAAAATAACTTTGGGGATGTGAGCAGACGGGACAGATCTTGGGTGCTTCAAGCGCCGTGACCGCATGCCCGCAGTTGCGGCATCGCCAGATCACAATAGAACCGCGCTTGAATACCTCGCCCTCCCGAAGATCGCGAAGCAGCGAAAGAAAGCGTTCCTCATGCCATTTTTCAATTGCTGCTACCTCCCGAAAACGGTAAGCAAGCGAGGCAAATCCCTCTTCCTCGGCATCCTTGGCAAAGCGCTCGTACATATCGCTCCATTCGTAATGCTCACCCTCGGCAGCCGATCGGAGATTGCCCTCCACGTTCTGAAGACCGCCAAGCTCCTTGAACCAGATCTCGGCATGCGCGCGTTCGTTTTCCGCCGTTTCGAGAAAGAGGGCGGCGATCTTTTCATATCCCTCTTTTTTGGCGACCGAAGCGAAATAGGTGTATTTGTTTCTCGCCTCCGATTCGCCCGAAAACGCCGAGCGAAGATTTTTCTCGGTGCGTGTGCCCTCATATTTGTTCTTGATGCCGCTGACTTCACGAACCGCGTCTCCCTTGGCATAACAGCCGGGGCAGGTCTTTGCCTCTCCCTCTCCTCTTTCAAATTCCATGCCGCATGCGTGACAGATATACTTGACCATACGATCCTCCCTTTCTTTTTTTACAGTATCTCCCAAAGAAAAGAAAGCTATACAGAAAAAAATCCCGATCGGCAATGACCCGATCGGGAAAAGGATCCTCAGATAGGAAGTGTAAGCCCCATGGCGGTATAGACACGCTCAAGCGTTTCATACAGAAGACGCGACTCCGAAAGCCACGGATTCTCCCCGCCCTTCTGACAGAGCGTAACGAAATCCGAAAGCTCGTGAACGAGATTGTTTTCCGGCGCGTGATCGCTGAGCGTCTCGGGGGTTTCACCCCTTGGCAAGAGCCTGAGAACCTTGGGTGCCGTCAGCTTATCGACCGTCACAGCACCGTCCTCACCCACGATCGCGCTCTCGGTCACCGAATTTGCGATCTTGGAATAGCTGATACTGAGCTGAAAGTCCCTGTAGCCGAAGAGGATCATGCCGCCCCCTTCAAAGCCGTTCGACAGACGTGTTGAGGATGCCGCCACCGTCAAGGGGGCGCCGAAGAGCGCGATCGCCCAATAGAGCGGATAGATCCCGATATCCAGAAGCGCCGCCCCCGAGATCTCGGGCGTAAAGGCGTTCAGGATCTCCCCCGTGCGAAAAGCATCGTAACGAGAGGAGTACTGGCAGAATTCAAGCGAAACACGGCGTACCTTACCGATTTTACCGATTGCCCCTCTGACAAGGGGGAGGGCGGGATCGTGCGCGGGGCGCATGGCTTCCATCAGAACAAGCCCCCGCTCGGCGGCAATTGCCGTCAGCTCTTCAAGCTGCCATAGATGTGTCACCATCGGTTTCTCCACAAGCACGTGAAGACCCGCCGTCAAAGCCACCTTTGCCATTGTATAGTGACAGTACGTCGGGCTTGCGAGGTAGAGCGCCTCGATACCCGAGGACAAAAAGGCATCAAAATCGGTATAGACACGGGCGATCCCCTCTTTTGCGGCGAAAGCCCTGCCCTTCTCTTCAGTGCGTGAATAGAGGGCGTAAAGGGTCACACCAAGCTCTCTTGCGGCGGCAGTCAACCATGTGGCAACGAAATTCGTGCCGACGATCCCGAGCTTCACGCGTCGACCGTAACGCTTTCGATCACGACCGCCTCAACGGGCACGTCATTATACCAGCCGTAGGAAGAGGTTTTGGATGCCGCGATCTTATCGACGATCTCCATACCGTCGGTCACCTTACCGAATGCCGCATACTGACCGTCCAGAAAAGCGCTGTCGGCGTGCATGATGAAGAACTGCGAGGATGCCGAGTCCTTGACCTGCGTTCTTGCCATCGACAGAACACCACGCTCATGACGGATGGGATTGGGAATACCGTTGATCAGGAATTCACCCTTGATGGAAGGGGCTTTTTTCTGCTGAAAGCTTGTGTCAAAGCCGCCGCCCTGGATCATGAAGCCCGCAATGACGCGGTGGAAAATGAGACCTTCATAAAAGCCGGACTTTGCGAGAGAAATAAAATTTTCGACCGTGATGGGCGCGTCCTTGGGATACAGCTCCGCCGTGATCGTGCCGAGATCCTTGATCTTGATCTTAACAATGGGATTTGCCATAGTGTTACCTTCTTTCCAAATAATTCATCATAATCATATCGGGTATGCCAAAAAGAGCATACCCGATGCTTTTACCAATAATACCGTCTTCTGCGAAGCTTCATCACGTAGGAGAAAACTGCCCACGCAACGAGAAGTACCAGAAGAACGGCGCAGGCGATATACACGCCGTTACCGAGTGTTGAGGAATCGATCTTGAGCTGCTCCCACAGATCGTTGACCGCCTGCAGGGTGGCAATGTCCAGATTCTCGTATGAATACTCTCCGTACACCGCTTCAAAATCAATGTCGGGATAAAGCATTTCCATATCCTCACCGAGCGTTTCGCGATAGCCCTCGTTGTTGTACACAAGGCTGTTGGGCGAAGCATAGTAGATATATTCCGCAATGGCAACGGCAGGCTCTTCGGAAAGCAGGAAGTTGATATAGCGCTCCGCCGCTTCCTTGTTGCCGCAACCCTTCGGGATACACATGGCATCGACGAAAATATTGGTCACGGTCTCTCCCTTTTCGTTCTGAGGATAGTAAAACGCGAGATCCTCGTTGTTTTCGACCATCGAGAGATAGTCGCCTGCATAATAGGGAGCAATGGCAGCTTCGCCGCGTTCCATCTTGTTGTAGACCTCGTCCATCACGTAGCTCTGGATCAGGGGCTTTTGCTTAACAAGCATCGAAAGCGCCTCTTTCCATTCTGCTATGTCACGGGTGTTGACGTTGATGTCAAGCGAGTACATTGCCGTACCGAAGGCATCGCGCGAATTGTTGAACTGCAGGATCTGTCCCTTGTATTTTTCGTTCCAGAGAAGATCCCAGCCGCCAACATCTTCTTCATCCACGATCTTGGTGTTGTAAATGATACCCACCATACCGTAGGTATATGCCACCGTGTATTCTTCGTTCGGATCATAGCGAAGACCCTTACAGTAATCGGCGATATGCCGATAATTGGGAATATTGGCATAATTCAGCTTTTCGAGCATACCTTCATTCGCCATGCGCTGGATCATATAGTCCGAGGGAATGATGATATCGTATCCCGTAGCGCCGCTCTTCAGTTTGGCGTACAGGTCTTCGTTGCTGGCATAGGTGGTGTAATTGACGGTCATCTCCACGCCGTAGGTCTCAAGATAATACTCTTCAAACATACGGTTGACGTCAAGCGTTCCCTCCGAGCCGTCCGAGATGTATTCACCCCAGTTGTATACGTTAAGAACGACCTTCTCTTTTTTCTCACCGCCGCAGGAGGACAGCGTCAGAAGAACTGCCGTCAGTAAAAGAAGAAGGAAGAGCGGTAAAAACAGCTTTTTCAGTTTCATCTCTTGCCTCCCTTTCTCGCCGCCTTAGTGCCGTTTTTCTTTGCCTGATCGCGGTCACCCACGAAATTGGAAAGCAGAAGCAGTGCCAGGATCGCGATGAAGATGAAGGTGGAAAGCGCGTACATATCGGGAGTCACACGCTTTTTGGTCATCGAATAAATACGGATGGGCAGAGTCTCAAAGCCGTTGCCGACCGTAAAGTAGGAAATAACAAAATCGTCAAGCGAAAGCGTGAACGCCATGATCAGCCCCGAGATCACACCGGGCATAATGGCGGGAAGCTCGACCTTGAAGAAGGACTGAAGCGGTGTGCATCCGAGGTCAAGCGCCGCTTCGGGCAGATGCCTGTCCATTGAGCGAAGCTTCGGCAGAACGTTCAGGATCACGTAGGGCAGGTTGAAGGTGATGTGCGCGATGAGGACCGTCCAGAAATTGAGGCTGTTCTGCGAATTGACGAGCGCGCCCACAAACACGAAGAGCAGCATCAGTGAAATACCCGTCACGATATCGGGATTCATCATCGGGATATTGGTCATGGTATTGACCGCACCCACGAGATATTTGTTTTTCATCTTGTTGATACCCACAGCCGCCGCTGTACCGATCAGCGTGGCGATCAGCGAGGACGAAACCGCGAGGATCAGCGTGTTTTTGAGAGCGGTAAAGGTCGCCTCATCCGAGAGAAGCTCGCGATACCACTTCAGCGAAAAGCCGGTGAACACACCCGTACTGTTCGAGTCGTTGAAGGAAAACAGAATGAGAACGGCAATGGGTGCGTAAAGAAAGATGAAAATGAGAATGGCGTACAGCCGATTCAGACGCTTGGTATGTGTCATGTGACCACGCTCCCTTCTTCTTCGCCGAAGCGGTTCATCACGGTCATCGAGACGATGATGAGGATCATGAGAACAAAGGAGATCGCCGCGCCGAGATTGTAATTGTAAGCCGACATGAACTGACGC
This sequence comes from Clostridia bacterium, assembly GCA_017508605.1. Lineage (GTDB taxonomy): Bacteria > Bacillota > Clostridia > Oscillospirales > CAG-272 > RGIG1993. Next base: position 4,631 of record JAFVYN010000049.1, on the reverse strand, counting down.
TCGATGGTGTCGCCGATGAGGTCAAAATTGCCGCCGCCCAGCTTCTGCGAAATGTAGAAGGTGGAGATCGAAGGCACAAAAACCATCGTCACGCCCGAAATAATGCCCGAGCGGGACAGGGGCAGGATCACGTGAAGCAGCGTGCCGAAGGCATTGCAGCCAAGATCGGCGGAAGCCTCCACGTATCGGGGATCGAGCTTCGAGAGAGAGGTATAGATCGGCAGGATCATATACGGTAAGAAGTTATACACCATACCGAGAATGACCGCACCCGCCGTATTGATCATATGCACGGGACCAAGACCGACCCATCCCAGCACGGTATTGATAATGCCCGTGTCCTCGAGGATCGCCATCCAGGAATAGGTGCGGATCAGAAAGTTCATCCACTGCGGAAGCATCACGAGAACGATGAGAAGCTTCTGCGTTTTCGGAGAGGTCTTGCTGATAAAGTATGCCACGGGATACGCGATCACAAGACAGATCGCGGTGGCAAGAAAGGCAAAGCACGCCGAGCGAAGAAAGATCTCAAGATATTCGGCGGTAAAGAGAGCGCCGAAGTTTTTGAAGGTGAAATTTCCGTCGGCATCGGTCAGAGCGTAATACGCCACAAACAGAAGGGGGGCAATGATGAAAAGCACGCTCCACACCACGTGGGGGGCTGCCGCCGCCTGCCCTAACAGAGATTTCTTTTTCATTCGCTTTCGTCTTCCTCCTCGTCCATTTCGGAGAGATATTCCATCTCCTCCTCGGTGAGGTCGGAAAGATGATCCATTTCCTCACTGTAGGTGGAATAGTCACCGAACATACCGGAGAATTCCGATTTCTTCATGATGTGGATGGCATCGGGCTCGATATAAAGACCGATCTTCGAATTGGGTGCCGTGTAATCGGTGGTCTGGATCATCCATTTGAAGCCACCGATGTTGACGATGATCTCATAATGCACACCCTTGAAGGTAACCGAGGAGATCACGCCGCAAAGCATACCCTTTTCGGGCGCGACCACATCCACGTCCTCGGGACGGATGACAACGTCGACCTTTTCGTTGGGCGCAAAGCCCTTATCGAGACAATCGAATTCCGCGCCCGCGAATCTCACGCGGAAGTCACGGAGCATTTCGCCGTCCAGAATATTACTCTCGCCGATAAAGTCCGCAACAAAAGCGTTAACAGGCTCGTTATAGATATCGGTGGGCGTGCCGATCTGCTGAATGGCACCGTTTGCCATGACGACCACCTTGTCCGACATCGAAAGCGCTTCCTCCTGGTCATGCGTGACGTAGATGAAGGTGATGCCGGTCTTTTTCTGAATGTTTTTCAGTTCGTTCTGCATATCCTTACGGAGCTTTAAGTCGAGCGCGCCGAGAGGCTCGTCGAGAAGCAGAACACGGGGGGAGTTGATCAAAGCGCGCGCAATGGCAACTCTCTGCTGCTGACCGCCTGAGAGAAGATTTACGTTACGCTTTTCAAAGCCGCGCAGGTTGACCATGGCAAGCATCTCCTCGACCTTGTCATAGATCTCCTTTTCGGGCATTTTCTTCAGCCTGAGTCCGAACGCGATATTATCATATACGTTCAGATGGGGAAACAGTGCGTATTTCTGAAAGACCGTGTTGACAGGTCTTTTATGCGGGGGAACATCGATCACGTTCACACCGTCAAACAAAAGCTCTCCGCTGTCGGGTTTGACAAATCCACCGATAATTCGAAGCGTGGTGGTCTTACCGCATCCGGAAGGTCCCAAAAGTGTCACGAACTCTTTGTCGTAAATATCAAGGTCGATGCTGTCGAGAACCGTCTCGCCGTCATATTCCTTGCTGACCGACTTGAGCTCAATGATCTTCTTATTTTCCATTTCATTCCTCGTTCTTTCTAAAGAATTTTGACTTTAGGATTCCTCCAGTGAAATCATCATCATTGTAGCAAATATTCCGAAAAATTGCAATAATTTTTCAAAATATTTTGACAAAATTTTTAGGGCATTTTACAAATTGCCGATAAGTCTTTTGGATGCTCTTTGCCCTCGGTCGGGAAAACCCGAAAACTTTCAGAAAAACTCAAAGGATCGGACATTATTCAAGATTTGTGAATATCCACCCGTCATCCGTGTGCCGTGTCAGGACAGCATACCGAGGCGTTTCGCCTCTTCCTTGATGAGAGAAAGGGTCTTTTCGTTATTGGCTACGACAAGACCGGGTCGGTGATATCGGTATTCTTCGCGATCGACCGCCGAGAAGACAAATCCCGCCTCCGAGCAAAGAAGAAGTCCGGGAGCGATATCCCACAGCTTGTGATAATAGGTGATATATGCGACGGCATGTGACTCGGCAAGCATCGTGAAATCCACACATGCCGCGCCGAAATGCCTGGTCTTCAGAAAGGATCTCTGCAGATTCTTCACAAGAGCGAACTGCGAGTCAAAGGGAATATCGATGCTGTCATAATAGTCGCTGATGATGAGAAAGCCGTCGGAGGGTGCCTTCTCGGGGTCGGCATACAGCCGTGTGCCGTTTCGGTAAGCGCCCTTTCCCTTCTCCGCCGTATACATCGTATCCCCCACGGGAAAATACAGCACCGCGCCGCGGCATTCGTTTTCATGAAAGAGTGCCAGCTGAATGCCGTAGAGAGAAAGCCCCTGCGCGAAATTACAGGTGCCGTCGATCGGGTCGATCACCACCGTCAGACCGTCAAGCGCGTTGTCGGGGTTATATTCCTCGCTGACGATCGAGATCCCGGGATAGACCGCCCTGATCTTGTCTATGATAAAATTCTCGATCGCAAGATCGTTTTCGGTCAAGAGATCGTTTCTCGTTTTGTGATCCACCACGCTGACGGTCTGCGTGAGAAGATACTGCCCCGCGCGGCGGGCAACGTCCTGCATCAGGCTGAGAATCTCGCTGTAATTCAAAGTCATTCCTTCTTTCTCTTTACGTTATGCCTTGAGGACCGAGTCGAGATACTCGATCCAGTCTTCGATATAGTGATTGTCTTCCTCGTCGATCAGTACCCGCTTGCCGACGGTCGCGGCAAGATAGCGTGTGAGAAGATCGCATTCCGCCTTCTCAAGCATGGCGTCAATGCCATCGTAAATATCCGAGCCGCTCTGAGCGCATTTCAGACCTTCAAGACAAAGCGCCTCATCGTCACGGTAATTGCGATAGGCGTTGAGGGCAAGCAAGAAATTGATCTGCCCCTTATCGTACGAGCCGGACGCTTCCTTGAGAAGAGCCTTCAGCTCATCGTGTACCCCCTCGGACGTGCCCTCCATGATCTTTAAAAAGAGCGAGGTGTACTGGAAGCGGATATAGTAGCGATCGACGGTATTGCTGTTTTCAAGATAGATCTCCTCGGCAAGGGAGAGCTTTTCCTCCGCCGCCTCATATTCGCCCTGCCAGATATATCCGTATGCCCAGACACGGTAATCCTCGGCAAGAAACAGCTTGTTGGAGGTGCGCTTGTCACCCTCGGGCATCTCGTCGATCTCGCGCGCAAGGATCTTGACCGCCCGACGGCAGCTCTTGTTGCTTTCGTCAAAACGAAGGGTGGAGAGGAAGATCTTGCCCTTGATGAGATATGCCAGCGACAGCTCAAATTCGGCATCGCTGTTCACGGCGTCGGTCTCATCCATGGCTGCCTCGGCGTATTCGATACTCTTTTCAAAGGAATCGAGCGCCTTGTCAAAGCGCACGAGCTTGCGCTCCGAAAGACCCTTGACGTTATAAAGCTCAGAAAGGATGGATGCCGACAGCGTGCCGTCGGATTCCCCGATGAGAAGCGATTCCGCCTTCTTGATCGCCTTGGCAAAGTCCTCGACGATATAGTAATAGAAGACCTTACCGACCTCGCCCTCAAGACCCCAGTCGCAGGTGTCACGGCGCAAGGCAATCGACAGCCCGAGTGCCTTCAGCTTGAAAAACATGCCCGAATTGTAAAGAAGACGGCGGTTTTCCGAAAAGATCCTGATAAAGGTCTCGCTCGACATGTGCGCGGTGCAAAGCTCGGGCATCTCCTTGTGAAGAACGTCAAGCTCCTCAAGATAGTTTTCAAGACCCGAATCGAATTCAAAGAAATCGATCACGCATTTCTGCAGGGCGTAATCGCCAAGCACCTCATACAGGCGCTGATACTGCTTCAGCTCAATGAGGACAGCGCCAAAATACCTGAGAACATATTTGTTCTTTTTGTACTGCCCCGAAGCATAAACCGTTTCGATATAGCGAAGCAGACGCTTATAACCGTTTTTGCGGCTGATATAGAAGATCTGACCCACGTCATCGCTGGTCAGCCAGTCGATCAGCGACTTATGAAGCGGCTCCACACAGCCGTCCTTGACGGGAAACAACCCGTTGATATGCGCTAAGATCTTTTTGAGCTTGTATTCATCCCATTCCAAAAGCTCTTCAAGGAAAACGACTTCGGTCGGCTCTTTTTCGATGCAGAGGAATTCAAACAAGGGCTTTACCTCATCGTACGAAATGGCATCCTCGTTATCCTGACTGAAAAGACGGGAAAAACAATCGTTGAAAAAGCCGTAAATACCAATTGGGAAGAAATTGATGTCGTCAAGGGTCAGATTCTCTTCCCTGATCTGCTTGACGATCTCGGTCGCGTAGAGGAAAGAGCCCTCG
>JAFVYN010000002.1 GCA_017508605.1 Clostridia bacterium | reverse complement strand
CGGGAGCATCAGCATAAGCACCCTTTTCGCTTACTTCATATTCCCAGGTGGGCTTCAAATCGTCATAAGCAATGCCGTAGGCCTTTAAGTAATGCTCCACCGCCTCTTGGCTAAAGGAATCCAATTCTTCGGCCTCATCCAAAATTTTGCTTGCCAGGCTTTCGACATCGGTTGGCTCATCGCTCCCTTTTTCACCGCAAGCGGCAAGGGCGAAGAGCATCATGGCTGCCAGTAAAAGTGCAAATAATTTTTTCATTGTAAATTCCTCCAATTTCTTATTTGAATAGATCCATAAAGCTTGTTTTCTTTTTGGGTTCGGGTTTTACGTAATCAAAGCCGCCACGGGGTTCTTGGACATTAAATGCAATATACGGGCTGTCGGGCGAGGCTTCAAAGCACATTCCCGTATCTACGTGATAACATACACCGTTTTCCATCTTGTAAAGATGCTCAATACACGGATATTCGCCTGCCTGTCTGAATCCGTTCTGCAAGAGAATCTGCCTGTATTCATCCACGGCTCTTTGTGCCGCTTGATGGTTTCCGTTGAAGTTCGCGCGGAACTCAAAGCAACCGGGATCGTATTCTTCGATATCAAATTCCGATCCTCCGCAGCTCCATTTTGGATATTGCGGGAGCTTTGCATCCCACTCTGCCATCACGGCGGCGTTGTTGTTCGCCGTGATCTGCTCCTGTACGACTGCCGCCGTCAGCTTCTCGCCGCAGCTTTGGCAGAATTTTGAGCCAACGTGATTTTGGGTGCCGCATTTTCCGCACACCGCGCTCTCGGTGACGCTCTGCTCGGGCAGAGCCGTTCCGCATTTTTGGCAGAATTTCTTGTCTGCCGTTGCTCCCTCGCCGCATGAGGGACAGATCTTGATGCTCTTGCCGACCTCGTCGGCATACTGCTGTGCGGCTGTGGTTGCCTGATCCGCGAGCTGATTGACCGTCGGCTGTAATGCCTTGCTGACCGCATTGCTCACACCGTCACGGACACCTCGGCGGATCGCTCTTTCTAAAAATCCCATAGTGTGTCCTCCTGTTTTCGTTTTGTTTTCTTTCGGGGCGCAATCTTGTTCATTCCATCAGCTTACCCCCTTTTCGCTTTCTCTCTTGCTCTCGCATAGGTGACAGATCCCTTCAACCTCATTGAAGCAATCGTCACACACACGCCTGCCGCAGACGGGACAACGGTTGAAGTGGAGCAGGACTTCCTTGTTCGCCCGATCATACGCACTTGTATGATCGCTCTGCCAGATCAGCTCTCTCGCCTTGCGTTCCGACTTCGAGATGAAGAACTTGGCTTTGAACGGCGGCTTGTAAGGATAGGTGATCTCCTTGACCGCTTTACCGCATGAGTCGCAAAAGAAGGTGAACTTGAAGATTTCAAGCGTTGAGCCATCCTCAAATTTTTTGGTTACAGGCTCTAACATTCTCCCGCCTCCTTTCTTGAAGCTGTCTTGTTTTTGCATTTGCACCCACATTATACACGATTTTTTTCGTTTTGTGACCCTCCTTGTGGGGGGGTAAGTGGGGGGGTATACTCAATTTTTTTCAAAAAAAGGGGGGGTAAGTGGTAGGTAAAGTGGTAGGGTATGACGATTTTTACCATAAAATGACAAAAGAGCAGCCGATTTCTCGACTGCTCTTTGATGAATGTATTTTATTTGTTCTTATAATATTTGGTGCTGATCAGCTCAAACATTTCGTTCTTATTTGCAACGCCGAGCTTGCTGTAAACCTTCCTCACATACTCCTTAACGGTATTGATGGTAATACCGAGGTAATAAGAAATCTCACTTTGCTTCTTACCTTTGAGCAATTCACGGAATACGTCTATCTCTCGATCGGTGAACGAATTCAGCTCCGCAATGCCTTGCAGAATACCGTCGATTTCCTCGTCCGTATATCTCGTTTTCACGATCACGGGAGCTACCTCTGCCTTGGCATTCACCGCAGTCTGCGCGGCTTTTGCTTCTGCCTCGGCTTGTGCTATCGCGGCGGTTTTTCTCTTGCGGGAAATGATCAGCCATACGACCGCGCCCGCTATCAAGAGTACGACAGCGGAGGAGATCAGTGCAACGGGAAGAGTCGGAAAATCCGAGGAGGGCGTAACCGCAATCGGCTCGTAAAAGGCATAGTACGTCGTTTCGCCCACATGATTGTACGTTGCATCGCTTGCCAGCTTTTCGCCTTTTCCGTCGGGCAAGGTAAACCAACCGCCGAAGGTATATCCGTCTTTTTCAAAGGGTTCCGGGAAGGAGATCGGCAGACCGAAATCACAGTTGATTTTCTTTTGCATCTCACCCGAAACGAACGTAACCTCATATGTGTTCGGTATCCAGACCGCGCACAGATCCACATATTCCGATCCACCGCCCACAAAGAGCAAGGAATCGTGATCGTATTCACATCCGTCATCGAATTGCCAACGGTCAAAGGTATATCCGTCCTTTTGGTATTCGGGCAGGCTCGGTATCTCGCCGTAGCCTACGGTAACGGTATGCTTGACTTCGTCATCTACAAGGAATCGGTAGGTGGTGTTGGAGTGCGCGTTATTACCGACCGTAAAGATGCCGTGTCGATTGTCAAAGCGGTCGCCCGATACGTTCTCCAATACCGCACCGTCGAGCGTTACGTTTCCGTCAAGATGCTCGTAAGGATCACCCGTGTGAGGTGCTTCGGTATAATAACAGTAATGATTTGCCTCGGTAGGCATACTCTCTCCGTGACCTTCGCCGTGGAATGCGCAACCGAACAGCGAAAGGCGTTCCTCGTCGTAGTCCTTCATCGGAGAGGTATTGCCGGACAGCGTGCAGAGGATGAGGAAGGTCTTGCCGACCCCGCCGCTGCCAAGCGTTGCTTCGGTTTCGGATATGTAAAGTGCGCCGCCGTTTGCAGCCGTATTGTTCGCGACCGTACCGTTTACGACCGTAACGAGATTGTTGCCGTTGTTTTCATTCCATATACCGCCGCCGTTCTCTCTTGCGGTATTGCCCGATATGACACAGCCGTCCAGCACGCTCTCGGTGTAGGAAAGAGCCACACCGCCGCCGTTCCGAGCTTCGTTATTGGTTACGTAGCAATTCTTCATGTTCAGCGTTCCGCGCCCAACGTAGATGCCACCGCCCTTCGTCAGCGTGTCGGGATAGAAATCCTCGAAGCGATTCTCGGTGATCCGACAGTTCTCAAGCGTGACTGTTGCCTGATCTGCCCATATCGCGCCGCCGTAGCCTGCTATATTGCGGGACAGCTCGCAGTTCTTCATTGTAAGGAAAATGTTGCCTTCTCCCGACAGATAGATCGCACCGCCGTAACCGCCTGCATTGGCGTTCAAGGAGCAATCCTCAAAGGACACAGACAAGCGGTATCCCGTACTGTCGGCAGACGAGTATATGCCGTAAACCGCGCCGCCGTTTGCCATACTGTAACCCGAAAAGTCACAGCTCACAAAGGTCGCATCAACACAGCGGGAGAAGAACACCGCAGGGCGAACCTTTGTCGCCGTCATGATCTGCTTGCCCGTAAAGTCAGTATTGTCAATATCATTCACGCCCGCAAAGGTAATGTTTTCAAAACGAATGCTGATGGCATCTTGCTCGGATGCGCCTCCCATAACGGCAAACGCACCGCCCGAAAAGACCGCAGGCGTATCTTTACCGCTTTTGATGGTCACGCCCTTGGAAAGCGTCATTCCCATCGGAGAGTATGCGAACTCTATATCTCCTACAAGGATGGTATCTCCCTCGTTTGCGTTGTGCAGGGCTTCTTTCAGCTCTGCCTCTGTGGTGATCAGCTCAGGCTCCCGCGCGGACACCGCCAAGGGCAATACCGAAAGCATAAGGCTCACGATCAAAAGGACCGCAAATAAGCGCGCTATATTTCTTCGTTTCATACCGAATCCACCTCCTCGAAGTCTATTCCTCTTTCACGGCAAAACTCATAGAATTTGCCGAGCGTCATCATTTGCGGCTTGCGCCCCTCATTCTCCCAACGGCTTACCGTTGGCAAGGACACACCAATCG
>JAFVYN010000048.1 GCA_017508605.1 Clostridia bacterium | reverse complement strand
TCCCGCCATGATGGGTTCCGGAAGATGGCGACCACACAATAAAAGTCCGGTTCCTTGCGGTCCATACAATCCCTTATGCCCTGGCATGGCGATGAAAGAGGCGCCCCATTTTTCTGCGTTTATCGGTAATATTCCCGCAGATTGTCCTCGGTCTTATCCGCCGTCAGCGAATAGGTAACGGCGATCGGCAGAAGAATGCGGCGGATGGCACTTTCGTTGCGGCTTGTGAGAACGAATTTTAACCATTTCGGCAGATTGTCCTTGGTTCTTTGTAAGATCGTGCAGATCTCGTTACTGCCCCGCCAGGAGCATTCGTCGAGCGCGTCGATGATGACCATCAGCTTGCCGTCATGATCAATGGCGGAAAGCGGCTCTATGATCAGATACTCAAACAGACGGGTGGCGTTCTTTTCAAAGAGGGTATCAAGCTCCATCAGGGTCGTCAGCTTTTCGTGATAGGGTGCGATCACCTCGGCAAGCTGATAGGCGATGGAGGTGATGATGACCTTGGGATTCACACGGTCGGAATTATTGAATTTACAGAAATGCGCCGCCCCCACCGATGCGGGATAGCGCCAGGTCAGCATGCTGGAGATCGCCGTTTTTCCCGTGCCCGCTCCCGCCGACAGCCAGAAGATATTCCGCTCGCTTTCAAGAAACTGCTCAACCGCGCGGAAGACGTCGTGTCTGCCGCAGAAGGTTGCGTAGTAGCGGTAGGTCAATTCCTTGGAGGAGATCGGCTTCAGCGCGGCGCGAAGACGGTCCTCGCCGCTTGAAAAACCAAGCGCCGCCTTACCCGACAGGATCTCAAACAGGCTTTGCAGAAAGTTCTTGTATACGCTTTCCACCACTCCGCCGTCGGGCGCAAGCGAGGGGATCAGCGAAAGTCTCTGATGCTTGTTGATGCTCAGGGGAAGAAGAGAATCGTCAAGAAGGATCGGTACGATCTCCGATTTGTTTTCACCCGCGCGGCAAAGCTCGTTGAGACAGTAGCCCTCACGGGAGACCGAGCGCGCCGAGACCATGAACAAAAAATAGCGCGAGGCAAGGATATGCTCGTCAATGATCGCCTCCCAGTCGCCCTTTTTCAGATAATCGACATCAAGAAACACCGAAAAACCAAGCGCGCGCAGATCGTCAGCAAGCCGCTTCACCACGCCGTCATGCTTTCCGTGTCCGTAACTGATAAATACGTTTCTGTCCTTCATCACATTCCTCTTTCTTGCACACAAAGTCCAGACCGCCGCCTGCAAAGACAGTCGGAGACATCTCTTTATATATCGGTATTATACAGTCAAATACGAAAAAAGTCAACAAAAATTCACCCAAAATCCTCAAACACATCTCAAAAAACCGAAAAACTCTCTTGCAATTCCCCGCCATCAATGGTATAATATCCTCGGTTTACTTTTGGCATTCTTGTAAGAAAGGAAATACCATGCCCGAAACGACACTCCATTACGATTCCGCGGCGATCGTCGAAGCGTTCCACTCGCTTCTCCCGCTGGGTGACGAGATCCTGATCCCCTTCTCGGTCACGGAGGATACCTTGAAGAGAAACACCTCCCGCTCCTCCGATGAGATCACCTCCTATCTTCACCGCTTTGAATTTGAGAGCTTTTTTCTCTCCGTCATTTATACACCCAAGCGCTCCGATCTGACGAGCGCACCCTCTACGCTTGAGGTTCGCATCTCGCTCGACAGAAGCGAAACGCTTTATTTCTTCATGCCCACCGACCTGATTCCCTTCATCAATCCGAAGGATATGCTCTGCCGCTACTACCCTTATATCGAATCTCCCGAACGGCTCGCCTCCTGCTACCGCGACCTTCTCGAAAGCCTTGTGCCCTATCTCGACGATTTCGAGCGCCTGGCGTCAAATGACGAGACCAGGGAGCGTGCTTACCGCGATCTCAAAAACGAGATGGCTCGCTGTTACGGCGAGGATATCGACAAAGAAAGCGGCAAGGGTGAGGACTATGACAGGGCGCTTGCCGCCATGCGCTTTTTCCACTTTGTCAAGTGGAAAAGCTCGTTCTATTCCTCAAACGAATACGCGGCATTCTGCTCGGGGAACACCACCGCGCTTTCCGCCATCGCCTTCCGCGGCGCAAGACCCGATTATATCAAGCACCTTGCCCTCTCGTCCTTCGGTATGCCGCAGGGCAATTTCACGGCGGTGCGAAAGGAATCGGCATCCCTGCCCGCCTGCGTCGAAGCCACACGGAACGCCAGAAACACCAAGATCTTTGCTATTGCCCTTGCCATCACGCTCCCCCTTGTGGCAATTCTTCTCACCCTTCTCTATTTTGCCGTTGCCAACGCCGTCGGAGCTGACAGCCTCTTTTACTCCGCCACCACCGCGGCAGCATATATCGACATTCTTTCCTCGGTCTTCATCGGCGCGTTTGCTCTCGGGATCGTGAGCTATCCTCTGATCCTCCGTCTGTTTTTCAAAAAGCGCTATGCCGCCTACCGCCCCTACCGTGACATGAATCGGGAGAGCGAGAAAAAAACACTCTTCCCCAAAACACGCTATCTTCTGCTCTTTCTTTGCGTCATGTTCACGATCTTCACCGCCTGCCGCGGCGTGAGATTCTACGAGGACCGTATCCTCGTACAGAGCCGCTTTATTCCCTCAACTCCCATCCAGCTCGATTACGAAGACGTCAAAAGCGTTGAAGCCAAGGACAATGCCAACGGCTCGTTTTACTATGTCATCACCATGGAAAACGGTGACACCATATCCCTCGCCTCGTTCATGACGAAATCGAACTGCGAGGATATCCAAAACGCTCTTGAGCCTGTCTTTGAGCGCTACGGCATTACGGTCGATGACGGCAGTGATGCCTTCGACGATCCCTTTGATCCTGTCAACGGGGTATGACCCATCGCTTATTGCAATAAGAAAAATGTGAGGTTATTATGAAAACACAGGTATTCGGCACACTCAACCAACAAACGGTATATTCCCACACCCTTTCCTCGGGCAAGACCGAAGTCACCCTCATCGACTACGGCGCAAGGATGGCCTCTCTTGTGTATGACGGCGTTTCGGTCGTCTGCGGCTTTTCTGATATGGAGGGTTATCTCCGTGACAAGGACTATCACGGCTCGATCGTCGGCCGCTATGCCAACCGCATCGCCAAAGGAAAATTCACACTGAACGGCAAAAACTATACCCTTGCCTGCAACGAAACGGCGCGCGGCTGCCATCTGCACGGCGGTAACGTCGGCTATTCCGACAGACTGTGGACACTCAGCGATTTCGGTGAGAACTATCTCACCTATTCGCTCTTCTCTCCCGACGGCGAGGAGGGATATCCCGGAAATCTCACCGTCAACGTGACCTATACCCTCGAAAACGACGCGCTGTCGATCTCGTATCTCGCAAAATGCGATGCCGATACCGTCATCAATCTCACCAATCACGCCTATTTCAATATCGGCGGCGTGGGTGAAGAAAGCGTCCGAGACCAGACCCTGACCCTCTACGCCGACGCCATTGCCGAGGTCGATGACACGCTGATCCCCTCGGGCAAGCTTCTTCCCGTTGCGGGCGGTGCCTTTGATTTCAGAACGCCTAAAAAGATCGGCAAGGATATCGGAGCCCATGACGAACAGATCCGTGTCGGCGGAGGCTATGACCACGGCTTCCGTCTTTACCAAAACACCCCCTGCGCACGTCTTCATTCCGACAAGAGCGGTATCACCATGGAGATCGACACCACCGAGGGCGGCATTCAGATGTACACAGGCAATTTCATGACAGCCGACAACCCCTTCTTCGGCAAGATCCCGCAGACGGCAAACGGTGCGGTTGCCCTGGAATGCAACCGTCTTCCCGACTCCCCGAACCGACCCGAATTTCCCTCCTGTGTTCTCAAGGCAGGCGAGAACTATACCCAGACCACCGTCTACCGCTTTACACGCTGACCCCAAACCCCTTTTTGAGTTATGTCAAAAGGGGGTCTTTTTCAAGGGAGATCTCCTCTTTCAAGAAGTTTTTGATAAGTCTTCAAATAACCTTCACAATATCCCGATATACTGTATTTGACTAAATCCTTGAAAGGCAAGGCTTACCTATGTTTCACCATTCATCCACCGATCACGAAGCACCCGTAACACCCGAAAATACGGCACCCCGTTCGGCGATCCGTCCCGACGGCAGCTATGAGATCGTCTTTTCCAATACCCCTTCCTCCAATACCGATTATACCGCCAACGGCTATAACGCTTACGGTTTTTCCGCCAACGGCTCGCGCAGAGAGACATCGGGCGAGCCTCTGCCCACTGACAGTGCCAAAGGCGCGCGCGCTAAAAAACGCATCTCCCTTCCCTTGGCGCTCGTCGTCGTATCATCCTGTCTTGCGCTTGCATCCCTGGTTCTGTCCATCACCCTTCTCGTCACACGGCATACCGTTGAGCCGCCCGTCTTCGGAACAAGACCCTTGGCAAACGAGACCGTGAAACCGCTCGAAAACAATACCGTCACCGTGCCGACCGACGCTTACGCCCAAGCCACCGCACAAACGATCCATTCGGTCGTGGTCATCACCACGGAAGGCGGCAGCGGCAGCGGTGTGGTCTGGGCAAGCGGCACTTCTTACTCGTATATCGTCACCTGCCATCATGTAGTCGACGGAGAGAGCGAGATCATGATCACCTTCCATAACGGTGAGGAATGCTATGCCGAGATCGTGGGCAGCGACGCCAGAACCGATATCGCCGTTCTCCGTGTCAATCTGACCGGACTTCACGCCATTACCCTTCCCAACGAAAACACTGAAATGATGCTCGGTCAGGCAGTCATCGCCATCGGAAATCCCCTCGGCGTTTTGGGAAACTCGGTATCCGACGGCATTCTCTCCTCTCTGACCCGTACTGTTTCGATCGAGGGCGCGACCATGGATCTTCTTCAGACCACTGCCGCCGTCAATCACGGTAACTCGGGCGGCGGACTCTTCGACCTGAACGGTCAGCTGATCGGCATCGTCAACGCCAAAATCTCCGAGACCTCCGTTGAGGGCATCGGCTTTGCCATTCCCGTCAATACCCTGAAAACGATTGCGGGCGAACTGATCGACAAGGGGTATGTCACAGGAAGACCCACGCTCGGAGTCGGCACGTGGCTCATCGACAGCAAGGATGCCTTCTATGCCGCTACCGACCAATATCCCGATCTCAAGGATCACGCCACCTACCGCGATATCATGGGAACACGCTTTATCAACGGCCTTTTCGTTGTCGACCCCTCAACGGTCGCGGGCTATCCCGAGGGGGCAGCTACCCTTCTCTTCGGCGACAGGATCACCGCGATCGGCTCGGTCACGATCAACACAAAGACCGACCTTCAGACAGCCCTCAACTCCTACAACGCGGGCGACACCGTCCAGATCGCCTTCGTCCGACAAAACAAGACCTATGTCACCGAGATCATCCTCGCCGCCGTCGGCAAATGACATTGACCGAAACGGCACTATCTTTTGAAAAGGAAGGACTATTATGTATCACATTTTAATCGTGGACGATGAAGAAAAGATCCGTTCTCTCATCCGAAAATACGCAGAATTTGAAGGCCATACCGTCACCGAAGCCGAAAACGGCATGGATGCTATCACCCTTTGCCGTAAGGAAAGCTTCGACATGATCATCATGGATATCATGATGCCGGTGCTGGACGGCTTTTCCGCCGTTGCCGAGATCCGCAAAACCTCCTCGACTCCCATCATCATGCTCTCCGCAAGAGGCGAGGAATACGATAAGATCAACGGCTTCCGTCTCGGTATTGATGACTACGTGGTCAAGCCTTTTTCCCCAAAGGAGCTGATGCTCCGCATTGATGCCATCATCAAGCGCGCCACGGCGGGATGCACCAAGAATCCCGATACCGACCGCGATATCTTCACCCTTGAAGGGTTGAAGGTCGACTTCACCGCACGCATCGTCTATATCGACGGTGCGCGCGCTGACCTCTCTCCCAAGGAATACGATCTTCTTTTCTATCTTGTCAAAAACGCCAACATCGCTCTCACACGCGAGAAGCTGATCACCAAGGTCTGGGGATACGATTTCTTCGGAGATGACCGCACCCTTGACACACATATCAAGCTTCTTCGCCGTTCTCTCGGTCCTTACGCGAAATACATTGTCACCTTGAGAGGAGTGGGATACCGTTTTGAAACAGGAGGATAACCGTACACGTCCCAAACGCAGCATCCGAACCAAGCTGTTTTCGGCGCTTACCGTCATGATCGTCATCACACTCGCTCTGCTTTGGCTGATGCAGGTCGTTTTGTTCGACATCATTTATACCAACGTGCGTGTCAGCGAGATAGAAGCAACCGCGCGTCATATCAGGCTCTTCTCCGATCAGCCCAATTTTTTCAGAACCGTTTCCGAAAGCACCTCGCAGAACGACATCTGCGCCGACGTCATCCGCGCTGACGGAAGCATTGCTTACGAGGTAGAAAACACCTCCACCTGCCTCCTTCATTCCCTCACCGTCAGTGAACGGAGCGAGCTTGTTGCCTATGCGGGGGAGACGTCGCTCTTCAAGGTCAATTACGATACCGTCACTGACAGCTATTCCTTAGAGGCATTTTCCGGCTCGGTCCTCACCGATGCCTCCAATATTCTCTACATCGAATCCATTACCCATAACAGCGAGACCTTGTATCTCATTCTCGACGCGACTGTGTCGCCCGTAGGAACGGTCAAAAAAGCGTCGGCATCCTTTCTCATCATCCTGTCAGGCGTTCTCATCGGCGTTGCCGTATTGCTTGCCAATTTCCTTTCCAAGAGCATTGCCGAGCCTATCTGCGAGATCAGTCGCCGCGCCAAGGCACTGACCACCGGATCCTATACCGCCGTCGAAAGTCACTCGACAGAGCTTGACGAATTGAACGCTTCTCTTCTTGCCGCCTCACATGACCTTGAAAAGGTCGAGCATATGAGACGGGAGCTGATTGCCAACCTTTCCCACGATCTTCGTACACCCTTAACGCTTATCGGCGGCTATACCGAAATGATGCGTGATCTGCCCAGCGAGATCACCGAGGAAAACCTCGACACCGTCCTTTGTGAGATCCGCCGCCTCACCTCTTTGGTCAACGATATGATGGATATTGCCATGCTCGAAAGCGGAAAAACCGTCCCGAAACCTGAGATCTTCGATCTGACGAAGGAGGTCGGGGAGGCAGTCGGACGCTACGGCAGACTGACCGAGAGCGAGGGCTATCATTTCTCCTTCTCCGCTGATGAGAACGCGACCGTCTATGCCGATAAAACCATGATCCTGCAGGTTCTGACCAATCTTCTCAACAATGCCATGACTTATACCGGCGATGACGCCTCGGTATCGGTCAGTCAAACGCTGAATGATGCCTTTGTCCGCATTGAAGTCACCGATACCGGTGAAGGCATCTCGCCCGACGCGCTTCCCATGATCTGGGAGCGCTACTATAAGGTGGATGCCGCCCACAAGCGCGCCGCCAAGGGAACAGGACTCGGTCTTTCGATCGTGCGTCAGGTCATCACCGCGCATAGCGGAAGATACGGTGTCCGCTCCACAGTCGGCAAGGGCTCGACCTTCTGGTTTGAGCTGCCGCTCTACTCCCCCGGTCTGACCGACGAAGGATAAGGAACTCCCCTTCTCCCGTCTGTCACATACATAGCTGCACGGCATTCTCCTCGCCGACAGCAACAAAAAAAGACCCGACACGTCTCTCGTCGGGTCTTATTCTTTTGCTATGATCCCCGTTAAGGGAGCTGAAGCTCTGAAAAGAGTGCGGCAAGGCTGTCTCGATGCTCACCCTTGACGGCGGCTGTCTCGGAAAGCTCTGAGATCACACGGCTCTTATTCTTGCAAAACAGAAAGCCAAACCACCGTCTCAGAAGACAGATCGGATAAAGAAGCCTGTGCTTTTTCAGTACGGGATAGGCATGTGCCAATGCGGAAGAGGACGGAAACATACGCTTCATCAGATACCCGAATTTACCGCCGTTCTTGTTCTGGCGGATCGCCATGAGATTCTCACGCGTGCCGTAAGCCCCCGCGTCCAGAAGATACGCTTCCATTCTTTCGGTTATCGGCGTGTGAGAAGCGCCGCCGAACCATACCTCGCAAAGCGCATCGGCGGAATGGGAAAAGGGACAAAGCCCGACGGCATCAAGATAGCCCGATACCGCATCTTCGTCATACGCCATATGCCCTTTCATGACCCACAGATCCATAAAGGGACGAATCCCGCATCCCCCCGCGGCAAAGTGCTTTGCCATGTGGTACAGATGATAAAAGACAAACTGCTCGTTCGTCATACGGTAACGGTAGCGGCATCCCTCTTCGGGAATAAGACGATCCCAGATTTCAGAAAGTACGGGGGAAACCGTAAAATCCGGCTCGTTCAAGGTAAAATGAAGCTCCAGTCTGACATCGCTCGTGCCGTGAAACGCCACGTCATGCGTTCCGGTCTCGCCCTCCTTGTAGCCAAGACTGTCGAGAAGCAACGCCTTGGCTCGGGCAAGCTCCTCGGACTTAATGAGAATATCAACGTCACAGCTCGTCCGCATGGCAGGATCGGGATACAGCTCTCTGAGAACTGCTCCCTTCAGAGGCAGATGCGCGATGGCGTTTTCCTCAAATAGCGACAGAATCCGTTCGTACTCATATTGCTGCTGTGCATAGCGGCTGACCGACAGAAGATGTTTTTTTCTCAGCTTAAAACGGATCTCCTCCGAGGCAGAAGCTAACAGCTCACCTGCCACAGGTCCGAGCATGTGGGAAAGATCATGCTCTCCCGCCATGCGGTAAAGCGCGACCCAATCGGCTGCATCAAAAGAAACGCCGATCTCTGTCTTTTGCCCCAGCGCGCGGCGAAGCAATAAAAACAGTACTTCATCAGTTTTCGTCAGTGACACAGCGCTTCTCCTTTCGGTGTTGGTTTGGGGATAGATTCCATGACAAATAGTTTCACGCAGTCGTGAGCGGCTCCCAAAAGGAGCGGTTCTCACGGTACCACGAAACCGTCCTTTCAAGCCCTTCCTTCGGGCTTATTACGGGATAAAACCCAAGCTCTTTTTCAAGCTTTGTGGGATCAATGGCATACCGAAGATCATGTCCGAGGCGGTCCTTGACGAAAACGATCCGATCCTCGCCTTCTCCGACGGCGGATACAAGCATCCTGACAAGGTCAAGATTTTTGATCTCACACCTCGCCCCGACGTTATAGATCTCACCGATCTTGCCCTTGCGGAGAATGAGATCGACCGCGCGGCAATGGTCTTCAACATAGATCCAGTCGCGCACGTTGTCTCCCTTGCCGTAGATCGGAAGCACGCCGCCCGTCATCGCCCGTGTCAGCATCAGGGGGATCAGCTTTTCGGGATGCTGAAAAGGACCGTAATTGTTCGAACAACGGCTGACGGTAACGGGAAGACCGAAGGTCTTTTGGTAGGAAAGCACCAGAAGATCCGCCGATGCCTTGGAGGCGGCATAGGGACTCGTGGGCTTCAGAGGGGAGTCTTCGGTAAAGGACGCTTCGTTGGGATCCAAGGAAAGCATACCATAGACCTCGTCGGTCGAGATCTGGTGAAACCGCACACCGCCGTGCCGTCTGCATGCTTCAAGAAGCACCGCCGTTCCCCAAACGTTGGTTTTCACAAAAATTTCGGGAGACATGATCGATCGGTCCACGTGGGTCTCGGCGGCAAAATTCACCACCGCGTCGATCTTCTCTTCCGAGAAGATCGCCTCGACCAATGCCTCGTCTCCAATATTCCCCTTTACAAAACGAAACAGGGATCCGTCCGTCAAAGGTACAAGGTTTCTCTCATTCCCCGCATATGTCAGCGCGTCAAGACAAACCACCCGATCCTCCGGTCGGTGCTTTCTGAGATAATGAATAAAATTACTCCCAATAAACCCCGCCCCACCTGTCACAAGAAGTGTCATTCAAAGCTCTCCTTCATATACTGAGATGGATATCGCCGAACCTATGGCTACCGTTAACGGTGACCCACTGTTTTATCTGTCTATATACATAATTTCAATTTTTTACGTAAGGTAAGGGAGGTAAGGGTCGGTTGTCGCTACGGTTTATCGGTATTTCAGAAAACCGAGAACCGCCCAATAGCCCATATATACCGCGGACTTAAAAAGCGAAAGCTTTTCCACGCGGCGATAGACCGCCCACTGATACCGCATCATCTTCCATTTGTTAGCGGATACCGAGCCTGCGTGGATCCTGTAGCGGGACAGGGCGTGGGGCAAGCAGTGGACCTCGCCCCCCCTTCTCAGAATACTGAGCCAGCATGCCAGATCCTCGCGCTTGACAGCCTCGGTCGGCATCAAGACCTTGCCGAGACGCTCGGCATGATAGATCGCCGTAAGACAGCCGATCTGATTGTGCTTCAGAATATCCCGATACCGATAACTGCTTTTCTTGGGAGAGAAAAGTGTGACCTCGTCTGCACCCTCCTGAAGCACCTCAT
>JAFVYN010000047.1 GCA_017508605.1 Clostridia bacterium | reverse complement strand
GGTCTTGCCCACCCCCGCGTCACCGAGAAGACAGGGATTGTTCTTGCTCTTTCGCATCAGCGCCTTTTCCAGCTGACGAAGGATCGCTTCTCTGCCCACAAGGGGATCGAGCTTTCCCTCACGCGACTCCGTCACAAGATCACGCCCGTATTTCACAAGCGCGCTTTCCCGTCGGTGACGCTCCTTTGTCTTTTTTTCTCCCAGCGACGGTGCGGGAAGGGCTTCCTCGGAGAGGATCAGCTCGTTTTCAAGCTCCTTCACCGATACCCCCTCGGCAGAAAGCAGCTTAACGGCAAGCGAATCGGCATCGCGGAGAAGCGCCAGCATGAGATGCTCCCAGCCGATCGCCCCCTTTTTCCCGCTTCGCGCGATCGCCTCGGCTGAGGCAAGCAAGCGTCTGACACGGGGTGTCATATCCTTGGCGGAAACACGGCTTTCCTCACCCTTGCCCGAAAGCGCCACCACACGGCGACGGATCTTCTCTGCCGTCAGAGAGCGCAGATGATACGAATGCATCATCGGAAGATCAGGCTCGGCGAGAAGCCCGATCAGAAGATGCTCACTGCCCACGTAAGTATGCCCCAGCGTCCGTGCCGCGCGGAGCGCCTCCTTCAAAGCGTTTTCCGCCGATTCCGAAAACTTCAAATTCACCGTAATCCTCCCCGAAAATGCCTGCCGTCTTTTCCCCTCGCTCTTGACAAAGGCGCTCTTTCTCTGCTACAATAAACGATAAGCGAACTATACCGATCATATAAAGGAAGTATCTTATGCCAATCACGATCCGCTATGCCCAAAAGGGCGACGAGGCTGCCATTGCCGAATTGCTCGTCGCCATCCATACCCAACACGCCGAAGGCAGACCCGACCTCTTTGGAAAAGGGCGTGCCAAATATTCCGCCGAGGAAGTGCTATCTCTCTTCGGTAAGGAAACCGAGCCGATCTTCGTTGCCGAATCCGACACGCTCGGTGTTGTCGGCTACGCCATTTGTCAGATCATCACGGCAAAAAATCCCGCCCTTTCAGACTTCACGACCCTTTATCTTGACGATCTCAACGTTTCCGCTCTCGCAAGACGGCAGGGTGTTGGCACGATGCTCCTCGATGCCTGCCGCCGTGAGGCAAGAGAACGGGGCTGTTACAACCTCACTCTCAACGTCTGGGCGTTCAACGAGGGGGCGATCCGCTTTTACGAAGCCAACGGCTTTCGGGTGCAAAGAACGATCTTAGAGGATATCCTCGCCCCGTGATCAGAACGCTTTCCCATCCGCCGCCGCAAAGCGGCGGATCTTTTTCGTCTTATCATGTCATATCAAGTCATTTTATATCATTTCCCGTCACTCGCGAGATGCTTTGCCACCGCTTCCTTGACTGCAGGTACCTTGGAGACCGAGACCGACAGCGTATCCGCGCCGAAAGTGAGAAGCTCTTTCGTCAAGGCAGTATCACCCGCGATCTCACCGCAGATCCCGACCGCCACCCCTTTTTCGTGAGCGGCATTCACCGTTCTTTCGATCAGCCGCCGCATGGCGGGATGGCGGGGATCTGCGAGATGAGAGAGTGCGGGATGCTCACGGTCAATGGCTAAGGTATACTGCAAAAGGTCATTCGTCCCGATGCTGAGATACTCCGAGACCTCGCAAAGCTCCTCTGCCATAAGGGCAGCGGCAGGCGTTTCGATCATCACCCCGAGAGAATACTGCCCCACCGCGTGTCCCTCCGAAGCAAGCACCTTCGTCAAAGCCTCGAGTCTTTCCCTGACTGCCCTGACCTCATCGGGTGATGTCACCATCGGCAAGAGAATGACAAGCGAGCCGTCAAGGGATGCCCGCAAGAGCGCACGCAGCTGAGGATCAAAGAGCGCAGGGTCACAAAGCGCAAGACGAACCCCCCGAAGTCCGAGCGCGGGATTTATCTCTTTTGCCATGGGATACCAGCCGGGCACCTTATCCGCTCCGAGGTCAAAGGTACGGATCACCGCCCGATGCGGAAAGGCAAGGGCTAACACACGGCGATAGAGCGAAAGCTGTTCTTCCTCGCTCGGCGCGTCTTCCCGCTCCATAAAAAGAAACTCACTGCGAAACAGACCCACACCTTCCGCCCCGACCTCACGTGCCCTCTCGCATTCCTCAAGCGAGCCGGCATTGGCTGAGATCAAAAGCCCCCGCCCTGAGGGATAGTGAAAGCGGACATCCCGAAAGACCCGCTGTCTTTTTTTCTCTTCTTCTTTTTCCTTTTGCCATAGGCGAAACGCCTCAAATTCTTCATCCGAAGGAAACAGGATCACCTCTCCTGTCTCACCGTCAAGAAGGACGGGCGTTTCTTCCTGAGCAGAAAACTCACCGACCTCCACCAACAAAGGGAGCGACAAAGCGCCTGCCAGGATCGCCGCATGCGAGCGAAGACTTCCCTTTCGCAAAAGGATCCCGACACAGCGACTCTCATCGAGCGCCATGACCTCCCCCGGTGTCAGGTCGGTGGCGTAATAGAGAAAATCCTCCTCGGGATATACCGTTCCGTCCTCCTCTGTCAGCTCCGAGATAAGGCGGGAGGCAAGATCAAAAAGATCGTCACAGCGAGAAAGAAGAAGGGGATCTTCAGTCGCGCGAAGCGCATCTACGGCATAATCCCTTGCCGCTATGACAGCATACTCTGCCGTATGTCCCTTTTCGAGCGCTTTTTCAGCCGCCGAAAGAAAATCCTCATCCTCAAGGATCAGCCCGTGGATCAGAAAGATCTCACTCTCCTCCCTGCCCACCCGCTCTTCACTTTCCCTGTATACCTGCTCCAGTATTGCTTTCACGTGGGATACCGCCCCGTAAAAGCGAAGGCGCTCTTCCTCGCCGTGTCCCGTTTCGGCACTTGGCGAGATATCCTTCTTTTGTTTTTCATAGATCACGCCGAGCGCCTTACCGCCCACCGCAATCTTCCCCTTGACCTTTATGCGATGCGTCATACCTGTCTCCTTCTTTCTTGGACTCGCTATAGTATGACCGCATTTTTCTCTCTTTTTTCAAAAGAGCAGGTCTTTTGTGTAAAAAATCCTTGCGAAAAATAAAATTTCATGCTATACTGTATCATAAGGAAGGATGCCCTTATGGGGCTTTCCGAATATTTGTATGTTATCAGGGAGGGTTTCATGAAACCGTTTGCTTTGATTCAGAATATCACAGAAGGTTGTCTTGACGGGCTTCTTCTCTCGCTTTACGGAGAAGCACAGCTCGATACACAAAAACAGCGCTATATTGCGGCACTGAAGGAATTTTCCACGCTTTACGGCGAGCTTGAGGATACCCATATCTTCTCGGTCCCCGGCAGAAGCGAGATCTCGGGCAATCATACCGACCACAACCGCGGCTGTGTGCTTGCCGCCTCCATCGACCTTGACATGATCGCCATCGCCGCCGCGACCGATGACGGCGTGATCCGTCTCAAGAGCGAGGGCTTCGATGCCGACACCGTCTCTATCGCTGACCGTGACAGCACCAAAACAAACCGCTACTCCTCGGCATCGCTGATTGCGGGTGTTGCCGACGGCATGCTGAAGGCGGGCTATACCGTCGGCGGCTTCGTGTCCTATACCACCAATAATGTCTTCAAGGGCTCGGGACTTTCGTCCTCGGCGGCGTTTGAAGTCATGATCGGCAATATTCTTCGCACCTTATATCACAACGATATCTCGGATATCGAGATCGCCAAGATCGCGCAGTACGCTGAAAACGAATTCTTCGGTAAGCCCTGCGGCCTCATGGATCAGACTGCCTGCGCCGTCGGAGGCTTTATTGCCATCGACTTTGAAGATCCCAAGAATCCCATCGTCGAAAAGCCCTCCTTTGACCTTTCGGCGCTCGGGTATTCGCTTTGCATCGTCAACACGGGCGGCAACCATGCCGATCTGAACGAGGACTACGCCTCCGTGCCCGCCGAAATGAAGGCTGTGGCAAAGGCCCTCGGCAAGGAGGTCCTGCGTGAGGTCAGCTATGATACGCTCTTTCATGCCATTCCCACCCTCCGCCAAACGGTCGGTGACCGCGCGATCCTGCGCGCGTTGCACTATCTTGCCGAAAACAAGCGCGTTGCCCGTCAGAGCGAGGCGCTGGCTTCGGGCGACGTTTCGACCTTCCTCGCCCTCGTCAACGAATCGGGTGCTTCGAGCTTCCGTTATCTGCAGAACGTCTACACCGTCAAAAACGTGGAGGAGCAGGGACTGTCCCTTGCTCTTGCCCTGACCGAGCGTTTTCTTGCCGAAGTTCCCCGTCAGTCGGCTTGCCGTGTCCACGGCGGCGGCTTTGCGGGTACGATCCAGGCATTCGTTCCCGAAGAAAATGCCGCCGATTACGCCGCCATGATGGATGCCGTATTCGGTGCGGGCGCTTGCCATATTCTGAAAATCCGCCAAAAAGGAGCGATCGCCCTTGTCTGATCACCGCCCTCCCTCCAAGGACGCTCAAAAGCGGCTGTACCGCCTCGCGCTGTCCTTTGCTGTGGTTCTTACCCTGTATACCGTTCTCTTTCGTCTTGAATACCGTGTGCTGATCGACTGCCTTTACGTCATCACGTCGGTTTTGTTCGTCATTTACTTCTATATGAGCTACGCCTTCGCCAAGACCCTGCCCACCGAGGAGGAGCTGAATCCCGCCTGGTCCTTGGAAAAACGTCGGACGTACGCGGAAAGGATCCGCAGCCGCAAGGAGCGCTCCCGCGGGCTTATCTATCCCCTTGTGCCCCTGATGGCAGTCATGGCATTCGATATGCTGTGGCAGGCGTTCACCACCTTCAGATCATGAATACCGTTTCGATCTATACCTTAGCGTCAGGCTCGTCGGGAAATTGCACCTGGGCACGCTTCGGTTCTTTTGAGATCCTCATCGACGCGGGGATCTCCCGCCGTGAGATCGGAAGAAAGCTTTCTTTACTCGGAAGCGATCTTTCCCGCATCTCGGCGATCTTCGTCACCCACGAGCACAGCGACCATATCAAGGGCATTCCGATGCTCGCCAAATACGATAAGATCCCGATCTACGGCGCAAGGCTATCCCTTCACGCCATCAAGGGCGTCGATGACTCACTTCTTCATTTCATGCACCATCCCGACACCGTCACGCTCGGCGATCTCACCGTCTCATCCTTTGTGACGCCCCATGACGCGCTTGCCAGCTGTGGCTATGTCATGGCGTACCGCGGTGAGCGTTACGGCTACGCCACCGACCTCGGAAGACCCACTGACCATCTGGTCGATGCGCTGGCAGGCTGTAAGGCGGTCATTCTGGAAGCCAATTATGACAGCGCCATGCTGAAGTACGGCAGCTACCCGTATCCGCTGAAGCAAAGGATCAGAGGTCCTCTCGGGCATCTTGACAACGAGGTTGCCGCCAAATTTGCCGCTTTTCTCGGAAAAAGCGGGACCGAACGCATTCTTTTGGCGCATCTGTCCGAGGAAAACAACACACCCGAAAAGGCGTTCTGCGCCGTGTCGGAGGTCTTACAGAAGGAGGAGCTTTCGCTGAGTCTTGCCGTCGCCGCACGGCATGAGATCAGCAAGCTGTGATAGCCCATGCTGAGTGTTACCGTCATTGCCATCGGCAATCTGAAGGAAAGCTATCTGAGAGAGGCGATCAGGGAATATGAAAAGCGCCTGACGGCATATTGCCGTTTTCGGATCGTCGAGCTGAAGGATCACGCACCCATCCTGCCCCACCTGCCCGAGCGTGCCTACCGTATCGCGCTCTGCGTGGAGGGTAAGCAGAAGTCAAGCGAGGAGCTTTCGGCACTCATGGCACAAAAGGCGACCGAGGGCTTTTCGGAGATCGTCTTTGTGATCGGCGCCTTTGACGGACTGCCCGAGGAGGTCAAGGCGGCGTGTCACCTGCGGCTCTCCTTTTCGAAAATGACCTTTCCCCACCAATTGATGCGCGTGATCCTCGCCGAGCAGATCTACCGTGCCTTTACCATTCAGGCGGGAAGCCAATATCACAAATAACCGAAGCATCTTTCAAAAAAAGGATATACTATGACTACCTTACTTGAACAAGCCTTTGAGAAGGTGGATGCGCTCTATCGTGTCCTCGCTCTCAAGTCGCTCACCGTGTCTACCGCCGAAAGCTGTACAGGCGGTATGATCGGCGCTTGCCTCACCCATCCCGCGGGTGCCTCACGCTATTATATGGGCAGTATCGTCGCCTATGACAACCGCATCAAAACCGCGCTTCTCGGCGTTTCGCCCGATACCCTGAAGACTGTCGGAGCAGTCTCCGAAGAGACCGCCGTCGAAATGGCACAGGGCGCAAGAAAAGCGCTTGCTACCGACCTCACGGTTGCCGTCACGGGCATTGCGGGTCCGGGGGGAGAAAGCCCCGAAAAGCCGCAGGGTCTCGTCTATATCGCAGTCTATGACGGCAAGAGCTGTACCGTCACCCGCAACCTCTTTCCCGGCGATCGGGACGAGGTTCGCCTTCACACCGTCAACAAAGCCCTGTCGATGCTCATCGAACGGGTACAAGCATATTGAAAAGGAGCAAAGCATGACGATCTCCGTAATCGGCTGCGGCAGATGGGGCGCTTTTATTGCCTGGTATCTTGACAGTATCGGCAATACCGTCACCGTCTACGGCCCTGAAGAAGCACCGCAAATCCATGAATTCATGAATACCCGTACCAACGGTACGCTCACCTTTCCCGAAAGCATCCGCCTCACCACCTCGCTCGAAGAGGCGCTGAAAAACGATACCGTGATCGTGTCGATCCCCTCGCAGAACTTAAGAAGCCTGATGGAGGAAATGATCCCGCTCCACCCCGTCAACAAGACCTTCGTGCTGTGTATGAAGGGCATTGAGATCGCAAGCGGCAAACGGCTCTCGCAGGTCGTTTCGGAATACCACGGTAAGGACAACGCCGTCGCGGTATGGATCGGACCCGGCCATCCCCAGGAATTTCTCAAGGGCATTCCGAACTGCATGGTCATCGACTCGGATAACGAAACCGTCAAGACCACGCTGGTCAACGCCTTTTCCTCGCCCCTCATCCGCTTTTATTACGGCGCCGATCTCATCGGCAACGAATTCGGCGCGGCGCTCAAGAACGTCATCGGCATTGCCGCGGGTATGCTCGACGGCTACGGGGTCTCCTCGCTGAAGGGCGCTCTGATGAGCCGTGCCACCGGTGAGGTTGCCCGACTGATCGGCGCGATGGGTGGCGACGGCAGATCGGCATACGGACTCTGCCATCTCGGGGACTACGAAGCTACCGTCTTCTCCAAGTATTCGCACAACCGTGCCTTTGGGGAGGCATTCATCAAGGGCGAGCGCTTTGAAGCCCTTGCCGAGGGCTATTATACCGCCGAGGCCATTCATAAGATCGCCAAAAAGGCACACGTTGACATGCCCATCTGTGAGGCGGTCTATACCATGCTTTACGAAAACGCCGATCCGCATGACGTTCTCTTCTCGCTCTTCGGAAGACCGATCAAAAAGGAATTCTGATTCTGACATCCATCTCTCAAAAAACAAGCAGGCTGTCACAAATACCGTATTTGTGACAGCCCTCGTTGACTTCACCGAAAGGATCCGCTATGGCACAGGAAAAAAAGTATAAAACACTCTTATCCAATACCGCCACCGTGGCGATCGGCACGCTGGGGTCAAAGCTTCTCGTCTATCTTCTCGTCAGACTGTATACCTCGGTTCTGACAGGCGAGGAATATTCGATCGCATCCAATATCACCGAGCTTGCGACACTGATGATCCCTCTCGTCTCGCTCGGCATCGGGGAGGCGGTCTTCCGTTTTGCCATGGACAAAAGCCGGGATGCCAAAGAGGTCTTTACGCTGGGCTTCATCGCCGTCGCGATCGGCTCGGTTTTACTGCCGCCGATCGCCCTGCTTCTGTCTTCGATCGCGTATTTCAAGGGCTATGTATGGCTTCTTGTCGTCTACGTGCTTGCCTCCGCGATCCACACCAACTGCTCACAGTTCATCCGCGCCAAGGCAATGTTCCGCCTTTACGCCGCACAGGGGCTTCTCAATACCCTGACGATGATCGGCTTCAACGTTCTCTTTTTGCTCCCTCTCGATATGGGTGTCACGGGCTACGTGCTGTCGGTGGCGCTTGCCGATCTTCTCTCTTCGGTCTTTATGGTGTTTGCGGCAAAGCTGTGGCGCTTCTTCTCCCTGCGCGCTATCACAAGAAGCACGCTGAAGTCCATGCTTCTCTATAGCCTGCCCCTCATTCCCACCACCGTCTCGTGGTGGATCACCAACGTCAGCGACCGCTATATGATCACCTATCTCAAGGGGGACGCGGTCAACGGGCTGTATGCCGCCGCCTATAAGATCCCCTCGCTTCTCATGGTGCTGATCGGTATTTTCAACAGCGCCTGGAAGTATTCCGCCGTTGAGGAACAGACTGCCGACGATTCCGAGCGCTTTTTCTCACAGGTCTACCGTTCCTTTTTGACCGTCCTCTTTGCGGTGGCGGGTGGGATCATTCTCTTCTCGCGCCTCTTCGCGCTTGTGATGTTCGGCAAGGATTTCCGCGAGGCATGGGTGTATATTCCCATTCTGACCCTCGCCATGACCTTTTCTGCCCTCTCGTCCTTCACGGGTACGGTCTTTATCGTGGAAAAGAAAAGCCCCTATTCGCTGTATACCGCGCTGTCGGGGGCGCTCGTCAACATCCTTCTCAACCTTCTTCTCATCCCGCTTTTCACGACCGAGCGCTTCGGGGCAATGGGTGCCGCCATTGCGACCCTCGTTTCCTATCTCATCATGTTCGTCCTGCGCCTCGTTCTCTCGAGAAGACTGAAGCCCTATCGCGCGTATCCTGCCGTGACGCTCGTCAGCTCGCTTCTCCTTTTTGCCATGGCGTTCACCGTCACGGTGGAGATTCCCTGCCATATTCTTGTCTCAGCGCTTCTCTTCGCCTTTCTCATTGCCGTCAATTATCGCGGCATCGTTTCGACTCTTCGCACCTTTCTTTTGCCGAAGCATTAACCGAGCGAAAACAGAACGAAGGTAAGTAGCAGTAGGCTCTCTTCCTCAAGTCCTTCGGAAAGCAATATCAGAAGAACCGAAAGCAGCACGCAGTCATCAAAGAAGCCGCTACCTGCTTTGGGAACGTCTTTTTGCTGTCTTTTTGGCATATCTTCCTGAAAGACCTCTTTTACAACGGGCTGATCATCCCCTATCAAGGGAGTAAGGGCAGCACCCATGATCTCTTTTGTATGCGTTTCGCTCTTTGACATCGGAGTGCCCTCACCTGCGCCGCGATCCTCTCTTTCACGGATCCCGTAGCCGCTCTCACGGGGAAACGTCTCTCCTCCAAAGGCAACGCCGCTGTAATTCGGGGGTAAGCGTCGGTAATACCGCCTTGCGTACACACCCTCACCCCCTCAGTGTCCCGGCAAATGCCAGAACGTCGAGAAGCTTCAGCACAAGCTCAAGCTTCTGCCGTTTGTCATCTTCCACATAGAGCATCAGCGCCTCGATCAGCTTCTGATGCTTTTGCATGCGCGATGGCTCTTTTATGCTCTCATCTCTCACCTCGCTCTGTTTTTGGGGCGGAGGAAGGGGCGCTTTTTCCTCGGCGGGGGCTTCCTTTGACGAGAAAAGATTCAATCCCGCTGACAGCTTACCCGCCATGGATAAGATCCCCGAGAGCAGCTCGGGATTCGATAATACGTTTTCCAGTATGTTTTCGGCACGGTGAATCGCTTCTTCCATGGTATCCTCCTTTTCATCATGTCTTTTTCTCAAGGGAGGAAAGAAGCTCTGACGCCTTTTCGTCTCCCACGGCACTGACGATGCGCTCAAGATCCCTGTCGGAGGCACGCAGCAGCATCATGCGGATCATGGGAGCGTTCTGTGCCATCCGTCTGGCACGCGCCTCACCAAGCCCCATCGCGCGAACCACCTTTTCGATCAGCTCGCCCAGTGCTTTTTCGTCAAGCGACTGCAATTTATCACGGTCTATCTTCATATCACACCTCACAAAACCATCGTTCACTACAGTATATGCCCATAGGAAAGGAGTGTTCTTATGACCGTTATCGTTTTTTCAGATTCTCACGGCAGTGATTACGCCATGCGTCAGGTGATCCTGAAGCAAAAGCCCTATGCCGATTATTTCGTTCATCTCGGTGACGGCGCGCCCTCTTTTCTCGCACTCTGCGAGGAGCTTTCGGTTCTCGGCTATGCCGTCAGGGGCAACTGCGACCTCTTCACCAAGGGCAATCCCCTTCCCGCCTCGCGTGTGCTGATCGCCGATGAGGTAAAGCTCTATCTCACGCACGGCGACCGCCTCGGCGTGGGCTTTTCGACAGAAGCCCTCTCGCTTGCCGCCAAGGAGCAGGGCTGCCTCGTCGCGCTCTACGGTCATACGCATATCGCTGATAACCGCTATCTGCCCGCTACGTGTGAGAATGATACCCCGATCTATCTTTTCAATCCCGGCAGTATCGCCCGCCCGCGTGACACAGGTCCCTCTTACGGCAGGATCGACGTCAAGGGCAAGGAGATCCTTCTCAATATCGTCAGACTGTAAGGAGGTTCTATGCAGTTTACACTCCGTCAGTATAAAACAGCACCCCTCATCCTCGCCCTTCTCTTTCTTTCGGGTTCTGTCACCTTCATGATCCTCGCAAGGCTTTCCGCTAAGGGAGCTGCCTTCATGCCCTCGCTGTCGGCACTTTTCCTTGCGCTCTCGCTTTATACCGTGGGCAGATTTCTCGCCTTCCGCCAGGCATACCGCATCGGGGGTGAGTATGCCGACTTCAGCTTTTCGATCCACCGTATCCGCCAAAAGACCTCCATTTGCCTTGCGACGTACGAGCTTGTCGGGGAGGAGCGCCTCATCCGTTTTGACAGGGCGGGCAGAAAAGTCCTGAGAAAGACAAAACAAAAAAAGCTGGCGGTCTATACCGCCAACCTCGCGCCGCGTTACGCCTATGCCCTTCTGATACGGACAGAGGAAAAAGAGGGGTATCTTCTGCTTGAGCTGAATGATGACATGAAGCACGCCCTTGAAACCGTAATACAGCGTGCTAAAGCCGCCTATTCCGCCACCGCCGATTAAAACGGGAGCTGTTATGACCACATTATTACTGAAACTCTTTGTCAAAAACTATCAGAATACCAAAGACCCTGCCGTCCGCGCCCGATACGGAAGCTTTGCGGGGGGCGTTGGGATCGTGACGAATCTTCTCGTCTCTCTTGCCAAGCTGCTCGTCGGCATCGTTTCGGCAAGTGTCGCCGTGATCGCCGACGCCGTCAACAATCTGACCGACGCCGCAAGCTCGGTGGTCACGCTCGTGGGCTTCAAGCTTTCCGAAAAGCCCGCCGACCGTGAGCATCCCTACGGGCATCGCCGCATCGAATACTTAACCGGACTCATCGTCTCCTTTTTTGTGGTGATCCTCGGTGTCACCTTCTTCAAGGAATCCTTTCTGAAGATCCTGTCGCCCACCGAGACCGACTTCACCACCGTTTCGCTGACGATCCTCGGCATTTCGACCGCCGCCAAGCTCTGGCAGGGCTTTTTTTACCGTAAGCTATCAAAAGCCATTGAGTCGGAAAGCCTGAAGGCGTCCGCACAGGACAGCTTCAATGACGTGATCGCCACCGCCGCCGTCTTTATCGGAGCTGTCATCACCAAGCTTTCGGGTCTTTTGCTCGACGGCTATCTCGGATGCGCCATTGCGCTCTTTATCTTTATCTCGGGCATCAGGCTTGTGATCGAGACCTCTGCCCCTCTGCTCGGCACACCGCCCGATGAAGCCACCGTCAAGGCACTCACCGAGAAGATCCTTTCGTATGAAGGGGTCATCGGGGTACACGATCTCATCGTACACAGCTACGGCTCGGGAAAGCTGTTCGCCTCTGCCCATGCCGAAGTCCCCGCCGAGGCTGACGTGATGACGAGTCACGATATCATTGACAATATCGAAGAGGACGTCTTTCACGAAATGGGCATTGAGCTTGTCATTCACTTAGACCCCGTCACCACAGGGGACCGGCGGATCGAGGAGATGAAGCAAGACCTGAGGGAGATCCTGCTTGGGCATTACGGCACGGAGCTGCATTTTCACGATTTCCGTGTTGTGTTCGGCGTCACGCACCACAACGTCATCTTTGACCTTGTCTTACCCATTGAATTCACCGCAAGCGAGGAGGACGTGATCCTGACCGTCAAGGAAGCCTTTGCCCAAAAACACCCGCAAGCGATCCTGAAGATCAAGATCGACCGCGCCCTCTGGGAAAACAGACAGTAACTCCCCTTTTTTCACTCACTCTCCCCTTGCCAAATCCCCCAAGACCAAAAGTTTTTGATCACTTTCCCCTTGCCCATGCACCCAAGACCAAAAGTTTTTGATTGACCTTTTTCCAAAAAGGTCACGGGTGTGGGCAGCGCCCACGAAACCTGCAACAAAGCCTTGTGTCAGCGCTCACTCTTCCCCTCAGCGCTGACACAAGGCGCGTTTTTTATGTTGCGATATCTCTGTCGGAATCTTTTTCGGGTGGCACTCTTTTCGGAGTAAGCGATTTCCGTTCGTTATGCCCTCTCCGTCCCTTCGGGACACCTCTCCCATGGGGAGAGGCTTAAGTTAGCGTCGATGATTGGACAGGGATGTAAAAAAAGCAAAGGGCAATCAGTCCAAACAATCATTCAAACGGCGGTAATTGAGCCTCTCCCCACGGGTAGCGAAGCGGCGCGAAGGTAGTGAATGACTTGCCGGGGGCAAGTCAGAGCCGGAGCGTGACCGAGCCGCAGCGAGACGGTGGCGGCG
>JAFVYN010000046.1 GCA_017508605.1 Clostridia bacterium | reverse complement strand
TCATATAGAAATCGATTCCGCCCATCGGTGTGATCTGACGAAAAACACCGTTTCTTCTGCGCCCGTCACACATATCACGAAGATATTTTCTCGCAAATGGGGCGTAATCGAAGAAATACGCAGCGGTGTCGCAGAATATCTGCGCATCTCCCGTCCAACCGTGCCTCTCGCGTGTCGGACAATCCGTTGGAACGTCTGCATGGTTATTCTTGGCTGACCATCTGGTATTCTCTACGAACCGATTGATAAGAGAATGGGAGCAATCGAAGGTAAGCGTTTCCTCCATATCGGAATAGACCGCGATCGCTGTGAAATCCTCGGGGTTCCACTCGATATCGGTTTCGATCAGCGCGTATTGGAAGCCGAATATGGCAAACTTGGTCTTATAATCGTTCTGACCTTCCTTGGCGTTGTAAAGGATCTCCTGCAAGGGCGTCTGCCGTTTTTTAGTGGCGCATTGAATATTCTTTTGGGTAAATTCTCCGTCCTTATCGAAGGTCTCCCCAAAGCGAAGCTTCAAGGTCTGTCCCTCTTTTGCTGTTATGGAGAGCTGAATATACCCTGCGATATTCTGCCCGAAATCCAGCACCTTTTTGCCGCTCGGTGTGGTGATTACCGAAGGCTTGAAAACTTCATGCTCGGTTACGGGAACGTTATTGGATGAGGTGGGCCATATATGATGCCGCACAGCCCTTGATTTCCCCGAAAAGCTTGGAGTCAGCCTTGCATCCACGATCTCGCCGTCTTGGTTGTCTGCCATGCGGATAGCGCCGTCATTCGACCACTTCCACGAGCCGTCGCTGACGACCGTCTGCCTTGTGCCATCTGCCTTTTCGATCTCAAGCTGCACAATCAGCTTCGTCTGTTTTCCGTATTGATTTTTGAGTCCCCAAGCACCGCAAGAGCCGCGATACCAACCGTCGGCAAGCTCTGCCGTAATAACGTTTTCACCGTTTTTCAAAAGTACGGTAACGTCATAAGTCTGACACTGCACTCTCTTTCTGTAATCCGTATGTCCGGGAGCGAGAACGAAATCTCCAACTCTTTCACCGTTCAGCACAAGCTCATAGAGTCCGCACGCGCTGACGTACATACGGGCTTTTTTCACGTCTGCCGTTTCAAATTCCTTTTGAAAGCAATCTACAGGATACCGTTTTAAGGGATTCACGCTATAATTGCCGCTGATCCACCTTGCAGACCAGTCGGATGGATGCAAAAGTCCCATTTCAAAGAATGCGTCTGCGGCTTCCCCGGAAACATCATTTTCATCCCACAGGGTGATGCTCCACTCAATTCTCTGCCGGGACATGAGTGCTTGAGGATAGGTCGCGCGCATAGCATCACTCTGCACCTTTCCGCTGTCCCAAGTAACTACTCCGTCAGACGAGGCAACGATTCGATAGGCTGTTTGCTTGATTCCGCCCTCGCAATTCCAAGTCAGAATCGGCTTTTGAAAATCCACGCCGATAGGGTTTGTGAGAAATTCGGTCTTTAATCGTATTGCCTTCATATCAGTTACCGCCAAGCTCTTTTTGAATCTTTTCGTAATACTTTTCGCCCTCTGCTTTTTCTCTTTCCCAAGCAGCCGCTTCCTTGTCCGAAAGAGGAGCGAATTCTTCCACCACATCTTCGCCGCGGCGAGACTTGATGATCGCCTGCTTTCTGCCGATCGTCTTTTCGACCGAGAAGAAAACAAGAAGCACGGCAAGCACGATGCCGGTAAATACTTCAAGTCCTACGAAGGAGAACGTGATGGTATTCAACACCGCCTCGGGCTGAGTTGCCGCGACGGTATTTCCTGCTGCATCGAGGGACGGTGCAATATATCCCGCACTGCCGAGAAGTCCATTGAAAATACCTGTCACGATACCGACAAGAGCTACTGCAATCACGTTATAGATGGACATGGCTACGCCGTCGCAACGGATACCGCTTTTCCATTCAAGATGGTCAAGCGTATCGGCAAAGAGCGCCATAAATACATATGCGCAAGGAAGTCCGCCGATGTTCTTGATAAACTGACCGATGAGAACGACCACAAGATTTGTGGGAACGAGCCAGCAGATAAGGCTACCAATCGCGTACAGCACAAAGCCCCACATGGTCACGTTTCTCTTGCCGAACTTTTTTGCAAGCGGCCACACGGCAAAGATACCGATGCCCATGGGAACACCGCCGATGACCGATACCAGCATCTGCGTGATGCCGTCGTTATATGTACCCAGCACGTAGTTGCAATAATACACAAGACCGAGATTTTTCATAC
>JAFVYN010000045.1 GCA_017508605.1 Clostridia bacterium | reverse complement strand
GGCAAGGGGGCGGGAAGGAAAAAGGGCTTCATACAGACCTCCTGAGGGTTATCTTTTTTTCAGTATAGCACAAAAAACAGCTTTTCGCAAGATTTTTCGGTGCATTCTCTTTACAGAATAGCAGAATCATGCTATACTTTTAAAAAGGAGTGATACGAATGAAACGCTATACTTTACTACTGATCTGTATTCTCATTTTCGTTTTGTCTCTTGCTTCCTGTACGGATGCCGAGACGACCCTGCCCGAGACCACGTCTGCGCCGATCAGCACGACGGCTGAGGTCAAGGTCTATCCCGATGCCGTGGATATCGCGACCGAGGGCATTCGTTGGGAGGACGGACAGATGATGCCTTGGTTTCCCGCGCCAAGCGGCACGCTCAAGGCTTTATACCGTGATTATTTCGATGCCGACGAGCTTCTGACGGTAACGGCGCTTCAGGGCATTGTCAACAAGACGGACGTGCGTCTGATGGTGCTGGAAAACAGCGAAGAGGGTGCGACGGCGTGGTCGAGTAAGATCGGCAAGACGGTGCGCACGGTCTCCGAGGGCGGCGCGATGAAGACGCTTGCCGAATACGCACCCGAGGCGAGCGGCGTTGTTTTGTATTCGACGGCACTCAGCGAGCATTACCGCAATCTCGCCCTGACGGTGGCGGGGATCAAGGGCGCGATCCCGATGACTCCCGAGGTTCACGGCAAGTGGGCTGCGGCAGGTGTTGAGCTTGAGGTGGTGGAGAATCTCGTTCCGCTTTCCTATAAGACGGCTGAGGAGATCTATTTACATCTGTATAACACCTATTGGAAGGACTGCGACAAGCGGCTTCTCGTTTCGCTTCCGCCCTCCAATACCTATAATCTGCATGATTACGCGGTGGGGGTATCTGCCGCAACGGTCTATCTCGACTGCATGAACACCCGTGAAAAGGCGGTGTTTGAGAAGTTTCTCAAGGACATGACACCCGGCAAGGGCGTTGTGATGGGCTGGTTCACCTCCGAGCGTTCGGGTATTTCGACGGTTGCCGAAAACGGTCTTTGCACCGTTCCCGCCGACTTTTTCAACAACGCGTCGGTCTATTCTTCTCTGGCGCATACCGTGAAGCTTGACGAGGTTCCCGACATGCCCGCGCTTGAGAACAAGATCTACGTCATGTTCGTGGTCAGTGACGGTGACAACATTCAGTATAATCAACACGCCATGCGTCTGAAATGGAATTCGGGCAGGGGAAAGACGGCGATCAACTGGACGATCTCGCCCGCGCTTTGCGATGTTGCGCCCAATATTCTCAATTATTATTACAGCACCGCCACCGCCGATGACTGTCTGATCGCGGGTCCTTCGGGGTACGGCTACAATCTCTTTTATAACACGCTGTGGGAAAACGGCGCACCCGTGGGCGATTACATGGCGGACCGCAACCATCTGAAGGCATACGTTTCGGTGAGCAACCGCTATATGGAGCTTGCGGGTCTTCGTGTGGCGACGATCTGGGACAAGGCGACCCTCGCTCAGCTGAACGTGTATACCGCCGATGCCGACTATCTGTGGGGACTTACCGTACAGGATTTCAACAATCAGGACAAGACCCTGACGAAGGTCGTCAACGGAAAGCTCGTTCAGCAGGTCCTGCCGAGCTATACGAACTCGCTGGATCAGGCATATAACAGCCTCCTTTCGCAGATGATGGGACTTGATAAGAACAAGCCGCAGTTTCTGGCGATCCAGATGTCGGTCTGGGCGGAGGATTTCTCGGCAAGAGGCATTGCTGACGTTGAGGCAAGATTGCAGGCGATCTTCCCGCGCGTGGAATTTGTGAGAGCGGATCATTTTTATGCGCTCTACAGCCAGGCAAACGGATACAGCTATAATCTCGGTCTGTCGGACGCGCTGACCGTCGAAGCCGAGGGCACGAAGCTCACGAAGGGCTATCTTGCCGACGGCAGCCGCTCGAAGCTCTGGAAGAGCGACAGCAAGGGGGAAAGCACGCTGACCTTTACGCTCGGCGGCAGCTTTTCGCTTTCGTCGGTGGTGCTTTACCACGCCGAGGCGGCGGGGAAGAGTCCCCTTCTGAACACCGGGAGCTTTCGTATCGAGGTGTCGGGCGACGGCGTGAATTATAGGGAAGCGGCTGTCGTTACCGACAATACCGCCTGGACCACACGGGTGGAATTCGACGAGGTCGGTGTCACGCACCTGCGGATCGTCATCACCGATGGCGGTGACGATGGCTTCGCAAGACTTAGTGAGGTCGAGATCTACGGCAAAAGCACGATCGTTCCGACAAAAAATCCCTGATCAACTTGAGAAGCCATCTTGACAAAAGGAAAACGGTATGATACAATACAAACGGTTACAGCGACTGACGGAATAGATGGGTCACCATCGGGGAGCTGTAATAATATCGAAAGCCGACCGTCTGGGCACACAAGAACCCGTGTGCCCGGACGTTTCTTTTTTCGGGGACTTGTGAAAAAGGAGTTTATATGATCAAAAAGATTCTCGAAGGCATTCTTGCCGGCATTATGATCGCCATTGGCGGTACGGTTTTTGTGGCTTGCGAAAACAAGGTCGTTGGCTCGGTCTTTTTCTCGATCGCCCTTCTGACCATCTGCATGAAGGGGTATTCGCTCTTCACGGGCAAGGTCGGTTTTCTTCCGATCTCGCACACCAAGGAGGACGTATCCGCCCTTCTTCTCGGTCTTCTCGGCAACTTTGTTGCAACCGTCATACTCGGTGTTCTGGTCGCGCTCGCCTTTCCCGCGTATCATGAGACGGCAAAGGTTATTGTCGAGGCGAAGATGACACAGACGGTGCTGTCCACCTTCCTTCGCGGTATTCTTTGCGGTGTTCTGATGTATGCCGCTGTCAGCATTTTCCGTGAAAACAAGTCCTCGCTTGCCATTTTCTTTGGCATTCCCACCTTTATTCTCGCGGGCTTTGAGCATTCGATCGCCGATATGTTTTATTTCGCTCTGGGCTATTCCTTCACGCTGAAGAGCATTCTCTTTATCCTCGTCGTGGTGGTCGGAAACGCGATCGGTGCCATGATGATGTCTTTCCTCCGTCTTGTCGGCGACCGCACTTCGGAAAAGGCAGAGGCAAAATGCGAAAAAAAGGAAGAGATCCCTCAAAAATAATTGAAAAACTTTGAAAAAAAGCGGAAAAAGGTCTTTCCTTTTTTCGCTTTTTCGTGTATAATACTGTATACAAACATGATAATGCCATGCCATACCCTATCGACAGAAAACCGCCCCGAACAGGGCAAGCTTCATGCCGAAATACGATATAGGAAAGGAAGCGATCTTGTATGAATTCTCAGAAAAGCCTTTTGATGGAGGAGCTTTTGAAACGTGCCAAAGAGGAAGAGCCTAAGCTTTCGGGCGGCGCGATCATTTCGGCGCACTTTTTCATTGCCGCTCTCCGTTATGCCGCGGATGATGACTTTTTGTCCTCCGTTCCCGAGCTGAATACCCCCGAAACCGCAGAGGAGTTCGGAAAGCTGAAGGAAAGACTGGCTCCGTATCTTGTCAATGTCGACTCACTGCTTGACTCCCTTGCCGCGCTGATCGCCGAAACGCAGGATAAGGCAACCATCGAAGCCTTCCTCTTCGGTCAGATGCTTGACCGCGCGACGTATGAGGCACAGGGCGTTCTGAAGGCAGATGCCTTCCTTGAGGTGCTGTTCCGCGATCCGCCCGCACCCATCAAGAATTTCCGTCCCGATACCCAAACGTCTACGCCTTCCGCCAATCCCTTGGACGAGCTTCTTACTCTTCTCGCTACCCCTACGCCTCCCAAGACCGAAACGCCGACGGCGGCTCCCACGCCTACAACAACGCCTCCCAAGAAGGTGCCGAAGGAAAGAGGCAAGGTTGCGGGTCTTGTTTCGAAGGTCAATCAGGTACGCGATAAGCTGCTTGAGGTGGTCTACGGTCAGGATCATGCCATCAGCGCCTTTACCTCGGGCTATTTCCGTGCCGAGCTGACCTCCCTTACCAATCAGGGCAATAAGAAGCCCCGCGCGACCTTCCTGTTTGCGGGACCTCCCGGTACGGGTAAGACCTTCCTTGCCGAAGAGATCGCCGCTAATCTCGGTCTGCCTTACTGCCGCTTTGACATGAGTGAATATTCCGATAAGGAAGCCAATATCGAATTCTGCGGCTCGGATAAGGTCTATAAGAACGGTAAAGCGGGTAACGTGACCTCCTTCGTTGAGGAAAATCCCAACTGTATCATTCTGTTCGACGAAGTGGAAAAGGCGCATCTGAACGTCATCCACCTCTTCCTCCAGATCCTCGACGCGGGCAGGATCCGTGACAATTACACCGACAACGAGGTCTCGTTTGCCGATACCATTCTGATCTTCACCACCAACGTCGGTAAGCGTTTGTATGAAGATCCCACCATCCCGAATCTTTCGACGGTCTCCCGTAAGCGCATCATCAAGGCGCTTTCCTCCGAGACCAAGCCCGGATCGGATGAGCCTGCCTTCCCCGGCGCGATCTGCTCGCGTTTTGCATCGGGCAACGTCGTGATGTTCAATCACATCGGCGCGGCTCAGCTGATCAAGATCGTCGATAAGGAGCTTCAGGCAAATGCCAAGCGCCTCAAGAAGGGCGTTGCCATCGAGCTTGAGATCGATTCCACCGTTCCCGTGGCGCTGATGTTCTCCGAGGGCGCGGCTGCCGACGCGCGTACCGTCAAGGGACGTGCGCAGACCTTCTTCAACGATGAGCTGTACGAGCTGTTCCGACTCCTCGAGTCCGACAAGGTCGCAAACGGCGTGGATAAGCTGGAAAAGGTCAAAATGGTCTGCTCGCTTGACCGTGCCAAGGAAGATGTCAGAGTCTGCTTCTTTGACGATGAGCCGAAGACGGTGCTTGTCTTTGCCGATGACGAGACCGTTTCGCTGGTGGCATCCAAGTGTTCCTCGATCAAGGTCGTGGGCGCTACCACGTTGGCAGACGCCAAGAAGGCGATCGCTAAGCACGATGTTACGCTTGTGCTTGCCGATATCTTCTGCGGTGCTGACGAGGGCGCGAAGAGCCTTCTCAACCGTGAGGACGTAGAGTCCGAAGCCCGTGATTTCATGCGCTATCTCGTGGAGATCGGCAGCAGTCTGCCCGTTTATCTCATCAGCGACGGCAGTGACGATTTCGATACCGAAGAAATGCTGTCCTTCGCGCGTGAGGGTGTCAGAGGCTCGATCACCGTCAAGAAGGGCGCCAAGATCGAAAACGACATCCAGTCGATCTGCGTGGATCTGCATCGCCAGGCAAGTATGCTCCGTCTTGCGGGCGCAAACCGTATCATCTCCTTCAAGACGGCTCAGACCGTTTCCGAGGACGGTACGGAGGCCGAGATCCGCCTTTACGATTTCGTTCTTTCTCTTGCTCCCGACGCCGATAACGCATCGAAGAGCGTTCTTAACAATATTTCCCGTCCCGACGTGCATTTTGACGACGTCATCGGTGCGGCGGATGCCAAGGGCGAGCTTACGTACTTCATTGACTATCTGAAGAATCCCAAGCGCTTTATGGGTAAGGGCGTGAAGGCACCCAAGGGTGTTCTGCTTTACGGACCTCCCGGTACGGGTAAGACCCTGCTTGCCAAGGCTATGGCGGGCGAAAGCGACGTGACCTTTATCGCCGCTGAGGGCAATCAGTTCCTCAAGAAGTATACGGGCGAGGGTACCGATGAGGTGCATGCCCTCTTCAATGCCGCCAGAAAATACGCGCCTTCGATCCTCTTTATCGACGAGATCGACGCTATCGCAAAGAACCGTGTGGGCGCGGGCGCGGCGGAAGACGTTCTGACTGCCTTTCTGACCGAAATGGACGGCTTCAAGACCGACCCCACCAAGCCTGTCTTCATCCTTGCCGCCACCAACTTTGACGTTGAGCCGGGCAGTGCCAAGAGCCTTGACCCCGCTTTGATGCGCCGTTTCGACAGACGCATTTACATTGATCTGCCCAACAAGGACGAGCGCCGCCGCTTCATCAGGATGCGTGCCTCGAAAAACGAAGCCATCTGCCTCTCGGAGGAGGAGATCGGCAATCTTGCTATGCGTTCGACCGGTATGTCGCTCGCTCAGCTTGACTCGGTCTTTGAGCTGGCACTCCGTAACGCGATCCGTGCCAAGGATCTCCGTGTTGACGATGCCGTTATGGAAGAGGCGTTTGAGACCTTTGTCAGCGGTGAAGAAAAGAAATGGGATCCCGCTGAGCTGGAGCGTACCGCCCGCCATGAAGCAGGTCACACCCTGGTTTGCTGGCTTTCGGGTGAGCGCCCCTCTTACGTGACGGTGGTCGCGCGCGGTAATCACGGTGGCTATATGCAGCATGAGGACCGTGAAGCCAAGGGCTCGTACTCGAAGGAAGATCTCCTTCAGAGGATCCGCACCTCGCTTGGCGGCAGAGCTGCCGAGATCGTCTATTACGGCGAAGAGGACGGCTACACCACCGGTGCTTCGGGTGACCTTGCGACGGCGACCCGTGTGGCAACCGCCATGCTTTGCTCCTACGGTATGGACGAGACCTTTGGTCTTGCCGTGGTACAGCCCGAGACCGC
This sequence comes from Clostridia bacterium, assembly GCA_017508605.1. Lineage (GTDB taxonomy): Bacteria > Bacillota > Clostridia > Oscillospirales > CAG-272 > RGIG1993. The sequence continues at coordinate 32,366 of JAFVYN010000045.1, read as the reverse complement.
AAGCGACGCCCTTTCGGGTGAGGTCAGAGAGCGTGTGAACGTGATCCTTGCCGAGGAGCTGAAGAGAACAGTTGCGCTCATCGCAAAGAACCGTGTCGCCATGGATGCGCTCGTCAACGCGCTTCTGACACAGAACCATCTGAACGGCGAAGGCATCACAAGGATCCTCGAATCCACCGTCGTAACCGACTGAGTGAGCAAAATAACAGAATCATCAAAACCCGGGAAGCTTTCTTGAAAAGCTTCCCGGTCTTTTTAGTTGATGACTTCAAATTACTGTTTCCCCAGTCCAAATGTTTTTGAGGGGTTTGGGGAACTTTTTCCCAAAAAGTTCCCCACAGAACGGGGTTTGGGGAACTTTTTCTCAAAAAGTTCCCCAAGAAGATGGTTGCAATTGGGAAGATCGTGTGGTATAATGAAGACAGAAGTCGAAAGGAGAGCGGTATGATACGGTTGGGTCAGACAGGGCTTACAGTCAGCGAGATCGGGCTGGGTGCCGATCATTTCGGAACGGCAATATCGGATGCGGATGCCTCCTATTTTCTCGATGCCTTTTGTGACATGGGCGGTAATCTGATCGACACCGCCAATGTGTACGGCAAATGGGTCAAGAATGCGGGCAATGCCAGTGAGCGCTTTCTCGGTCGGTGGCTGAAGCAATCGCGAAAGCCTGTGATCATTGCCACCAAGGGCGGGCATTACGATCTCGATACGCCTTCTGTTATGCGGCTTTCTCCAAAAGAGGTAGAAAAGGATCTTGATGAAAGCCTGCGGACGCTGGGACTTGACTGTCTTGATTTTTATTGGCTGCACCGTGACGATCCCTGCCGTGAGATCGGTGAGATCCTTGAGATGATGGAGGGCTTTGTGAAGGCGGGAAAGATCCGCTATTACGGAGCGTCCAATTATACCGCACCTCGCATGATAGAAGCGAAGGCATATGCGACGGCGCATGGGATCACGGGCTTTTCGGCGCTTTCGAACCGCTTCAGTCTGCTGAAGGAAAACCCCGTCAGAGAACATGACACCACGCTTGCCGGGGTGTCTCGGGAGCTTCTTTGCTTTCTTGACAAAACGGCGCTTCCCTTGATTCCGTATCAAGCAACGGGTCGGGGCTATCTTGTCAAGCGCCACGAGGGGCGCACGGGTGAGGACCTTGACGCCCGTTACCGAAATCCCGAAAACGAGGCACTGTACCGCCGTTTGCTTGCGGACAGCGAAGCTACGGGCGGCTCGCTTCAGGCAAGGCTTCTGATCGAGACCGTAAAAGCCTTTTCCTTTCCGATGATCCCTTTGACCTCGGTCAGAAAGCGGGAGCATCTTGAGGATCTTCGGTATGCGTTGACAACACTTCAACAAACAGGAGGAACGGTATGACGTTTATTGAATTTTACGACAGAGTCCCTTTACATAACGTGGCATCCACGCTTTTGTATCGCCCCGATCGGGTGATCTTTGTGGGTGACAGCGGCAAAACCATGTCGAAAAGCATCGACATTTATCGGGGAATCGCCCAAAACCGCGGTATCAACGTGGAATACGGCTATCGCTCGATCAACAAAAACCACCTTGACGATATCATCACCTCGCTCAGCAAGATCATTGAGACCTATGACGACTGCATTTTCGACGTAACGGGCGGCTCGGAGGTCTATCTGGTAGCGGTGGGCGTTCTTATGGAGCGGTACAAGGGCAGAGTACAGTGTCAGCGCCTTCGCTTCAAAAACAGCACAGTCATGGACTGCGACGGTGACGGCAATATGCCCGAGGTCGAAAGCTTTGACATCACCATCAAGGAAACGGTTGAGATGAGCGGGGGCAGGGTGAAAAGCTATTCCCGTATCGACCGTGAGGCATGGACCGAGGAATTTGACCGCGACCTTGTCGCCATCTGGTCCTGCTGCCGCAAGGATCCCTCGTATTGGAACGCGCTGCTTTCCAATTTCGCCGCCATTTGCCGCTCGCGTCCCGATCTTTCGATCGAGGAGACCGAGGACAAGCTGTATTACAGCTTCACCAAAAAGCAGGTCGATATCATGCTTTCGCACAATTACGGCAGGAACACCTTTACCTATCAGGCACTGCGGGTGCTGATCGATCTTGGGCTGATCAGCGAGGTCATTTTCCTTGACCGCATCACCTTCCGCTTCAAGAATCACTTTGTCAAGCATTGCCTGACCACGGCGGGCGCGATCCTCGAATGGTATATCGCCAAGCGTGTTGCCGAGGCAAAAGATAAGAGCGGCAATTTTATTTACCATGACGTTGCCGTTGGCGTGACGATGGACTGGGACCGCACCGATGACGCGGTGTATCCCACCTATAACGAGATCGACGTGGTTGCCATGCGCGGCGCTGTGCCGATGTTCATTTCCTGCAAGAATGGGATCGTGTCGGTGGAGGAGCTGTACAAGCTCAATACCGTGGCGGATGCCTTCGGCAAGCGCTATGCCAAGCGCGTGCTGGTGGCAACACAGCTGGACAAATACGGCGAACGCTGTGACGCTGTCAAGGCGAGAGCCAATGATATGGAGATCCGTGTGATCGATAACGTGGACGAAATGAGTGACGTGGAGCTGAACCGCCTCATTTCGACACTCTGGAGCTCGTAATGCTGTTCCGCCCGCAGTATTCAGAGGAATTTCACTGCATCGGAAAGCGCTGTCGGCATAACTGCTGTATCGGGTGGGAGATCGACATTGACGAAGAAACGCGCGAGTATTACCGCGGCGTCGGGGGAAAGCTGCAAAAACGGCTTTCGATCGCCATCGACGATGAGGGAACGCCGCATTTTCGCCTGGGACGAAAGGAGCGCTGTCCCTTTCTGAACCGCCGCAACCTCTGTGATATCATTCTGACTCTCGGGGAAGGAGCGCTTTGTGAGATCTGCCGTGAGCATCCGCGCTATTATCACACGCTCAGCTATGGTGTGGAAATGGGCTACGGGCTGTGCTGTGAAGAGGCGGCAAGGATCGTGCTTGGTGAGAAAGAGAAGGTGACACTCGTCTCTGAGGAGGGCTTACCGCCCGAGATCATCGATCCGTGGGAAGAGGCGCTGTATGAGGCGCGCGCCACGGTCATCGGCATTCTCACCGACCGCATGTCTCCTCTCTTTTCACGGATCGAGCGCCTTATTTTGCTGTCGGGACTGACACTCCCCTCCTTCTCGGAGTCACTTGCCCTTCTTGAGAGACTTGAGATCCTGTCGGACTCCTGGAAAAAGCTCTTGCTTCTTGCCAAAGAGGATGACGGCGAGCATCCGGGCTTTGATCGGCATATGGCAGAGAGAACGGTGGAATATGAGCAGATCGGGGTGTATCTTGCGTACCGCTATCTGATCGCCGCTTTCGATGAAGAGGTGCTTTCGGAGGAGATCGCCTTCATTGCCTGGTCGCTGACTCTCCTGTATCGGCTGGGTAGCGCGATCTATCGGAAAAAGAGACGCTTTCGCTTTACGGATGCCGTCGAGCTTTCGAGGCTCTTTTCCTCGGAAATTGAATATTCGACCGAGAATCGTGAAGAGATCTTAGCGCTTCTCGGAAGACGATAAGGAGTCAGTATGAAACGGATACCGTATGAACACAGGGAGAGGCTTTGTGATATCCGATCGCACGGAAATTCTGTCTCTTCCACTCTCGTTTGCCATTGTCAGAACGATCTGTTTTCCTTAACGCTCGGTAAAACCGCTGAGAGAAAAAAGGGTGAGGCGGCATGGGAAGCGTTTTGGAAGCGCTACCGCTTTCTTCCCATCTTTTCTTACTGCGACGGATTCGATAAAAAGACGGGGGAACGCTATCTTTACGGAAAAACCTTTTTCGGCATTCCGGTGGGCAGACAGTATTTCAAGGATATGCGGCATTTTGTCAAGGATTTTACGGTGTTAACGGCGTGTTGCTCGCGGTGTCAGAGTGAGATCACCATCTTTGACAGCCGTCGACACGGGTATGACGCGATTGTGGATACCGAGGAGCGCTCTCAGATCCCTTTTGCCGATGAAAAAGGACTTGTGATCCGCAAGCTGTGTCAGGAGATTCCTGCCAAGGTCAGGATCACGTTCGAAAACAGCCTGTCGTATGAGGAGTTTTGCGAGGACTTCGGCGAGGAGGCAAGCGAGGAAAAATATGCCAACGCCTTTACGCGCATCAAAGTTACTGCCGATAACGGCAAAAAAACAAGTGTGGTTTTAGATCTTGAACAATAAGAAAACCGCCGCAAGTGAAATTCGCTTGCGACGGTTTTTTTGTTTCAAGAAGGCTCTTCCTCGCCGTCCTCATCAAAGGAGTAGGCGTTCAGAGGCTCAAAGTCGAGGAATTCGGCGAGGGTCATGTTGAAGGTCAGCGCGATCTTGTGCAGTGTCTGAATGCCGGGATTTTTGGTGATGCCCCGCATCATATTATCCAGTGTCGACTGCTTGACGTCGCTGAGCGTGGCAAGACGGTTGATGGAATAGCCCCGTTTTTCACAGAGGGAGCGAATTCGTTCGATATACAGGTCAATATATGCCATGACAAACCTCTCATCGTCAAATTACCCGATTATGGGTTATGTATATCATAAACGAGTTTGAGAGGGGTATTACCCGAATTCGGGTTGACAGGGAGAGATTTTTGTGGTAAAATTTTATTACCCGAAAATGGGTAATAAAATCAGGTGAGGATCTGTATGAAAACTTGTACGTTTTTTGGGCATAAGGATTGTGACCGTTCGCTTGAGGGTGCGATCAGAGAGGCAATGATCAGACTGATCGAAGACGAGGGGGTCTCTTGTTTTTACGTGGGCAATCACGGGAATTTTGATCACATGGCGGCAAGGGTCCTCAAGGAGCTGAAGGCGGGATATCCCAAGCTTTCGGCGTACGTGGTGCTGGCATATTTACCGAAGGCATCGGAATTTGACCCCGAAATGCCTCTTGAGACGCTGTTCCCCGAGGGTCTTGAGAGCGTTCCCAAGCGCTTTGCGATCAGCCGCCGTAACGATTGGATGCTGAAACAGTCACAGTACGTGATCGCTTACGTCAAAAGAGAGATCGGCGGCGCGGCAAGCTTTTATCAAAAAGCCCTGCGCCAAAAGAAACATGTGATCAATCTCGCCCCGCCGAGGGAAGAGATATCAAAAACGCACCGCTGACGTTAAGCGGTGCGTTTTCGTTTTTGCGGGATATCAGTCTTCAAGAGGGGTGATGACGAAATTGTCGACGGCGGCGATGCTGTAGTGACCGCGGATCCCTGCCATGCCCTGGAAATAGGGGGTGGGATCGACGTATCGGATCAGCTCCTCACCGTCAAGGCTGATGGTGATCTCGGCGCCCTTGACGGTAACCTTCAGATGATAGGTTGAACCGCTCCTTACGGTACAGGACGCGCTTGTCAGCGTTTGCCAGTTATAATTCTGCTTACCGAGGACTACACCGTTCGAGGATAGCCCGATGAAATAGCCCTGCACGAAATCACTGCCCGCGGGCGCGCTGGTACCGGCATCGCCGAGCGAGGGATTCTGCGCCCGCACCAAAATGCCGAAATTGATCTCGCCCATGGGGGTGATATCGGCTTCGACGGTGTAATCGCCGTAGTTCGGGCTTCCGTAGAGATATTTACCGACCGAGGCAGAGCCGCCGTCCAACACGAGCATGCCGTTTTGCAGTTTCCATGAGCCGTCGGCATAGCTGTTCGGGTCGGTCGCGCCTTCATAATCATGCCGTTCTGCTGAAACGGGAACGTGATAGTCGAAGGTGACGGTATCGATCGCACCCTTGCCCTCGGTGACGGACAGCGTGATGGCAGAGCATCCGCCATCAAGAGAGAGCGCGCGGACGATGAAGGCGGTATAGCTTTCGCTTTCGGGAAGTGTCAGGGTGGTGAGCGCCTTTTGATTCTGATAGACGGTCAGTGTCATGGGAGATTCGGCACGGTAGCGAATGGCAAGATCGTACTTCGATGCCTTGGCGACCTTGACAAGATAGTTACAGAGCGTGTCTTCTTCAAATTTTGCGGTGAAATAGCCGTCGATTTCTTCGGTGGGAAGGGATTCCTTGCCGTCGATCGCGCCGAGCGTACCCGGGATTGGCTTATAGTAGTCACGCACCGACGAGCCGTTGGCGTATGCTGAGCCACCGAGGTAGCCGAAGCTTGCGATCCCTTCGGCAAGATAGCCGATCTTACCGCCCGCAAGGTCAAAGGTGAGGCTTGTGAGCGTGCGGTTGTTGACAAGGAAGGTGAATTTGCTTCCTTCTTTTTTGACGGTAAGTGTCTGAAGGGCGGTGAAATCTATGTCTTGAGAGAAGCTTTTGACAAGCTTGTGGGTGGATGCACTTTCTTTTCCGTCCTTGACAAAGGTGACGGTAAGGGTCTGCGCTTGGGGATCAAAGAGCGCTTTTGCGTAATTGTCGGCATCGGTATAGCTGAAATACGCGCCCGCTGTTCCGCTTGCGATCGACATGATATTGAATTCGGCGGTATAGGTGCTGCCGAGCGTTTTCTGAGAGAGCAGCATGCCGTTTTCAAGACGGAGCGCGCCATTTTGCAGGGTCGCGTTTTGGTGCGTGAAGCCCGACAGCGCGCCTGCGGTGTCAAAATGCGCGTGGATCAGGGGTAGAGCGGGAACGGTCTGAGCGGTGACCGTCGGACCGAGGACGTCCATACGGGCGCCGCTGAAGACGAGGCGGTCGATACGCATGTCACGGTTGGGCATGCGGTCGAGCAGGGAATGATAGACGATGTAATAGCTGTCAAGGTCGGGACCGAGGACGGTGGAGGAATGCCCGATGCCGTTGACGGCATCGCTTGTGCTGAGCAGAATGGGGTTGTTTGCCGCGGGGGTGAAGTGGATGGGATCCTTTACCGAGGTGGCGTACATAATGCGGTAACCCTTGCTGAGGACGTGATTACCGGTATAGGTGATGAAATATCTGCCGTTATACTTGATGACCATCGCGCCTTCGGTCCAACCGTTCATGCCGGTTCCCGAATTCTGACCGATCTTCGATACCTTGTCGGGGGCGGACATGCGGTACACCATGATACCGTTGCCGCTTGCCGAATAAAAATACCATTTGCCGTCATCATCAATGAAGACGTGACCGTCGATCGAAAGCCCGAAATTGTCGGTTACGGCAACGAAAGGTCCGGTGGGAGAGTCGCTTTTCAGAACGTAATGACCGTTGCCCGCGGGGGAGGTGTACATGTAAAACGCGCCATTGTAATACGTGACCTCGGGCGCGTAGGCGGTCTTGGTCAGTTCTTCGGTTGCACAAAGACCGGTATATTCCCAATGGACGAGGTCATCCGATATCCAGCACTGCACACCGACGAATCCGTCACGGGTACTGCAGTACAGATAGTACCGTCCGTTATAACGCATCACAAAGGGATCGCCGACTCCGTATTTCTCCCAGGTATCTTCATCCCGATGAGAGAGCAGGGGATTTTCAAAGGTGTCAATGCCGCTTCCGTCGGCATAAAGAGGCGTGCTTTTCTCGGTCGAGACCGCAACCTCCAAAGGTGTTGTGACGGGAGGGGTACTCGGGCTTTTGGTCTCTGTCGAGGACAAAGTGGTACTGTCGGGCTTTGTACAGCCTGAGAGCATGCCGAGGGTCAGGGTCAGTGAACATAAGAGCCATAAGAAGAAAGAAAGGCGGTTCATCGTTACCTCCGTTTGTGATAGGGGATACGGTATTATAGCATAGTTTTCTGACTTTGTCAATGACATGAAAACGTGGGTCACGTTGCCGTGACCCACGTTGGGAATTTTAGTCGTACTGATAGCTTCTCAGATGCTTTTCAAAGACGGGTGTCCACCAACCCTCGTAGCCGAGGATGTTGGGGTGAACGGGGTCGGAGATATAGCGGTTGTAATCCGCGGTGGGAACAGAACACATGCCGACGTCGAAGAACATGTCGATGACGCCGATGCCCCATTTATCCTTAAGCTCATACAGTGCCTGAACCATCTGTACGTAGAGATTGCTGTTGTACATCGTTCCCGTATAGAAGGTAACGGGGCAGTTCCAGGTGGTCTTGACGTAGCAGATGATGTATTCCATCGCGCCGATGATGGTCATGGTGTCGAAATCCTCGAGGTTGTAGGAATCGCTGACTGTACCGAGAGTGCGGTTCTGACCTGCATCATTGGTCGAAAGCTGAACGATGAAGTGGTCGACCTTGGCGTTCTTCTTGAAGTAGGAGGAATTCTTCATTCTCGATACGTAAGAGCCGCCGTCATTGTCGACGAGGGTCGTGCCCGAAACGGCTTCCTTCACAACGGTGCAGTTGTTACGCTCGGCGATGAAATCTGCCATCGACTTACCGCCCGAAGCTGAGCCGTAAGTGACAGAAGAGCCGAGGAAATAGAAGGTCTTGCCTTCAAGCGAGCTTTCGGGAGCGGGCTTGGTCGTACCCGACGCGAGAACGGTTCCGTTTTCACTCTTGGCGGTGATATCGTAATAATCGTAAGCGCCGTTCGGGATATCGGTGATCACGCTGCCGAAGATGGCGTTGTTTTCGGCGGCGGTGAAGGTCTCGTTGTCAGCAAGGATCGACTGATACAAGGCATACGTGCCGTTTACACCGAGCTTGCCCTGATAGGTCTTGATGAGCGTGCCGTTCGATTTGTAGAATTCCACGGTGACGTCGACCGACTGATAGCCCGAAAGCTTCGTCATATCGGCAAGAAGCAGGATGCGGAGATCGTGACCGACGTCGGCTCTTCTGGTCTGGCAGTAGAGAGAAAGGGTGCTGCCGTCGGTGATGGCGAGATTGCCGTTCGAGTTGCGGTACTGATAGACGTCAAAGCCCGACTCAAGCTTGCCGATGAAGGTATCCTTGGTCGTGCCCTCGATACTGCCCGTGACGGTGGTGTCGATGATATAGCCGTTTTTCTTGGCATAGCCGATGATACCGCCCGATACGTTGCCCTCGGTGATCTTACCGTAGAAGCCGCAATCGGAGATCATATACCAACGGTTGCCGCCCGAGGAGATATTACCCGCAAGGCCGCCGACGTTACCCTTACCCGAAAGGGTAGCGGATACGGTGGAATTCATCACGCGGACACATTCCGAGCCGAGAATACCGAAGATACCGCCGAGATCGACGTTCGCGCAGTCGGTCGTGATCGAGCAGTCCGCGTCGAGATGGCAGTTGATGTAGGACTGGATATAGTCTCTGCCGGGGTTTTCGGGAGCGAAGGCGACCCAACCCGCGATACCGCCGAGGACGGTGCCGCTGTTCAGATTGCCCGTAACGGTGATGTCAACGTTTTTGAGCGAGCAGTTGTAGAAGCTGCCGCGGTTTGATTCGCCCGCGATACCGCCGACGTTATACTTGATGCCGTTGCCCGAAACCGTGAGGGTGGAGTCGGCAATGACGATGTTTTCGACTCTGCCGAAGATCTTGCCGTCATAGTGAGAACCGAGCGTGCCGATGAGAAGGCCGTGCTTGGTATCGTTGGGGGCGTTTTCCACATTGACCGTGATGCCCGAAATGGTATGTCCGCCGCCGTCGATCGTGCCTCTGAAATATTCGATGGGCGTCCATGCCTTGCCTGTCATGTCAAGGTCATTGACAAGAAGGGCGGTAGCTTCGTTGCGGATCTTCCATTTGTTATTGTCGCCGTTGTAGAATTTGACGAACCAACGAAGCTCGTCATAGGTGGAGATGCAGTATTTACCGTCATCGGTCTTGGGAAGCGCGCCGTAGGTGGCAACGTCATCGTAGTATCCGAGATTGCCCGCCTGCGTTTTCGAGCCGAGCAGGGGGAGATCGGTGCTGTTTTCAATGGCGATCAGACCGTAGTCGGGGGCAGCCGCCTTGCCGACAAGCGCGCCCACGGTGGTACCCGTCACGTCAGAGGAGACCTTGACACCGTAGAACTTGGGGTTGTTGCCCGACTTCTGATAGCCGATCACACCGCCCGCGCCGCCGTTCGGTGCGGATACCTTTGCCGCGGTGTCGATGCCGTGGAAGTAAATGGGATCCCAGTCATGCATACCGACGACCGAGCCTGCCCAGACACCCGTGCCGTTTGCGGTGACGGAGCATTTGTCGTCGGCTTTGATATTGAAGTATTCAATGGTCGGGTTGCCGCCGCGGGTGGATGCCCAGCAGGAATAACCCGTGACAAGACCTGCCGCCGAATTCTCGGCACCCGTCATGCTGACGCTTACGTTTTCAAAGGTCACGTCATATACGTCATTTCTGTCGCACTTACCGGTGAGCGCGCCGACGTTGACAAGCCCGTCCGAGGTAACGCTGATCGAGGAATCCTTGATCGTGAGGTTCATGACCTCGCCGAAGACGAATTCGCCGTAGCCGTTGCCGAGGGTGTTGAAGAGAAGACCGTAGTTGCCGCTCGGCGCATTTTCCAGCGAGAGCGAAAGACCCTTGATCGTATGGCCCTGTCCGTCAAACGTACCGTAGTAGCCGACTGTGGGAGGCGTGTAGGTAACGCCCGTCATATCGAGGTCAGCCATCAGCTTGGCGTTTGCCTTGCGATCGTTTGCGACCGCATTTGCGAAGGCAACGAGATCCTCAGGGGTTTCAATGAGGTAGTTGGTTTCCTCGCGCGTCAGAGCGCTTACCGTGAGGGCGCTCAAAGCGACGAGAGCTGACACTGTCAGAAGAATGATGAGAAGCTTGGTCAGTTTTTTCATGGAATAACTCCTTTCGTGCCCGATACAGGATCGGTAGATACCTCAGTATACCACGCTTTTTCGTTTTTTGCAAGAGGACGAAAAAACAAGCGCAAAATAGAGCAGATAATCGTGGGAATAGGTCAAGATCAGCCCGACTTGACAAGAAGAGAAGAATATGGTATACTGATCATATACTTTTCATCGAAAGGATGACGATCATGAAACGAAAGCTCCCCTTTGCCTTCTTTGACCGCGCGGCAATCATACTCATCAGTCTTCTGATCCTGCTTCTTTCCGCCGTCATTCCCGCTTTGTCGCTGGCTTCCTCTCCCGCTTTTTATCACCGTCAGTTTGAGCGAACCGGACTGTATGCCACCGTCGACGCCATGGGGCGTACCGAGTATCATCCGATCCACTATATCGGCGGGGAATACGGCAGAACGGCGACCTTTACCGACGCGCAGCTTGATGAGATCGCGGATCATATCATTGCGTTCTGCTTCGGTGACAAGGAATCCTTTGCCCTGACGATGGACGGTGTTACAATCAACGGTGTCAGGGAGGACGGCGTTCAGATCTTCGGTGAAGAGGCGATCGTACATATGGCTGACGTCAAGGCACTCTTTACGCTCGGCACGGTCTTTTGCTACGTGGGAAGCTTTGTTCTTATCGGGCTGATCGTCTACGTGATATGGCGCCGCTATGCCGTAAGACGGCTTCTGCTTCGCTATACGCTGGGCTTTTATCTTTCGCTTCTGTCGATCGCGGGGCTGTTTTTGTTGGTGACGTGGATCTTCAAGGAGCCGCACCGCAGCTTTACCAACGAGCTTTGGCGCAATCTGCATCTTCTGTTCTTTGCCTTTCAGCCCGAGAAGATCGAAGGCTCGTTCTTCTCCGACACCTTAACGCAGATCCTGACGCTTGATCTCTTTATGTCAGCCGTCATCACCGTGGTGCTGATCATTCTCGGCGCCCTCGCTTTGTGGTTTTTCACCATTTTCGTTTTGCGTTATAAAACCCGAAGCGAAAGCCCGATCGCTGTCCCGATCTCGAGAGTCCACGGATCCTGATAACAATCAAACCGACCGCAATCAAGAAAACGCGCTTGATTGCGGTCGGTCTTTGTTGATACGGAGGGATTACCTCCATGGCAGGACGGTCATGGTCTTGCCGTCGTTTTTTACGTAGTATAATTCGTCAAAGCCTTCTTCGTAAGAGGGGATCTCCAGCTTACAGGACGTGGCGGCAATGGCGGTATCGGGGACACGTGCCTTGCCTTCGCGAAGGGCGTTACGTTCGATACAGATCTTCAGCTTGGATTCCAGATAATATCCCACCACACGGTAGCCCTGCTCCTTGGCGGGCAGAAGATAACGCTTTCGGTCTTCCTTGGTGGGATTGGTATTGTCTACGGCAAAGGAGCGTCCTTCCGAAAAGCATGCTTCGATCAGCTCCCTTTCCCGATGCCGTGTTTTCAGTGTGTCAAGATTGACACGAACGTAGGTATCGGCTAAAAAATTCTGATAAAACGTGCTTTTTCCACTCCCCTGCAAGCCGCAGAGAATGGCGACGGTCTTTTCCATAAGGGTCTCCTTTCAGTCGGGCTTGACGGCATCAAACGAGAGAAGGACCGTGCCGCCCTTTTCTGCTTTGGCATATCCGCTGATATACCATTCATCCTCTTCAAACGTCTTGCGGGGAGGCGCGCCCTTTCGGCAACGCAGATCGGAAACTTCGATCGTCTCTTTTGTAAACATGCCGTAGCCCGGATAATCGTAGGTGATAAACAGGCGGCAGACGTCAAGCTCTTCCCAATTTTTTCCGCCGATCCTTTTGATCAGATCCTTCGTTTTGGGGTTCTTTTGTCCGATGATCCTTGCGTGACGGCAGGAGGCGTATTCCTTGAGCGGTCGGAGCTTTATGCTCCCTCCGATCACTTGTCTGGTATAAGCGCCGGAATCCCGGCAAAGCTCATCATCCAAGCGAAGCGAAAGATCAAGGATCTCTTCCCCGTAGAATGTGATCTCGTCGCAGTTCTCAAAATCGAGGCAGAGCTGCAGGATCTTTTTTCTGTCAGGACTGCCGAGGGCGACGGTGTGCAAAGGGGAATCGGCGGGCGCTTTGGCACCGGGATGAAAACGAAGGCAGAGATCGTTGCCGTCCATTTCGGCGTACAGATCGCCGTATACGGTATCATTCCAATAATTAGCGTCGAAAAACATCACGTGCGAAATACCGCCGTCCTTCACGGCGCGCGTCTCGATATAGGCTTTTCTGTCCTTGCGGTATTCCTCGGGATCGCAAAGGGCGTAAGCTTCGTGCCTTGGTTTTCCGCCGCGGATACGCAGTCGGACAGTCCCTGCGGCGCCGCGGGGCGAAAAGCCCTTGGGTGTTCGGATCAGCTCGTCATACAGGCTGATCTGAACGTCGATCAGCTCGTTTTTGCGGATCTCGAGATAGTCTCCGTTTTTGAAAAACAGATACGTCTTCTCGATTTCGTCCTTCGAAAACAGCTTTTTCGGACAGCGATAGAAACGTTTCATGATATCCCTCCTTTGTGCGGGGTCATTCGGAATATAGAGTGGCTTTGGGATACCATCGTCTCAGGGCGTCAAGGTTTTTCTTGCTAAAATCCTGAGAGAGGGAAAGGAGCAAGGCATGTACCTCGCGGAATGCTGATGGGAAGGGGTTGGTCATAACAATACCTCGCTTTCTGAGTATTTCACGTCAAGAGCTTGGGTGGATGTTTTCCCGGCAGAAAGGCTTATGCCTCTTCATAATAATCGTATACCGTGAAGATGCCGTTTTTTTCGGCGATGATCGTGCCGGTACAGGAGACGTCGACGGAGTCATAGTTCTTGAGCAGTGTGATCGCCGCCAGAACGACCTCAGGCTCTCCGTCAAAGAAAGAAACGTCAAGCGTGTTTTCGGGAAGATCCCGTGCCACGTAGCGTCGGGTTTTGGTATCGTAGATATGGACGGTGATGCCATCGGCGACTCCGGTACGGCTGATGGCGTCGCATTGTTCATCACTCAGCATCCCGAAAACGAAATAGCGGTCATATTCACTGCAGGAATCTTCAAGATTCAATCGGGTGTCGGGGATCTCGTTGCCCTCACGGTCGATCAGAGACTCGTTGCCGCATGCCACCCCATAGCGGTTATAGACAGGCGCATCCTCATGCAGGGGCGCTTGATAGGGCTTGAAGGGTAAGGCATTGCTATCGCGCTTCGGCGGTCGATAATCGGGCAGGGACGCGCCGTTTCTGTCAAAATACTGCCAGGTGCGTGCGCTTGTAAAAATCGCGTACACCTCATGCTCGACCTCTGCGCGCATGATCCCGTTCGGCTTGTGCTGAATGGAGAATAAACGTTTCATAAAACCTCCCACCGTGATCTCTGTTGATACGATTATAGCATACTTTTTAGACAATTTCAACCGTAAAATGAGAACAAATACAATATTATACCCTGTCGCAAGCCCACAAGTTCTCCAAAAGCTTGCTGTTTTCAGATCATGAACGCATATCGTGGTTTCGGAAGCGAAAATAAAAAAACCAAGTCGAAAGACTTGGTTTTTTGGCGGAGAGGGCGGGATTCGAACCCGCGTGTGCTTTCGCACAAACTGATTTCGAGTCAGCCCCGTTATGACCACTTCGATACCTCTCCGTATTCAGTTGTAAAGTAAACACTTAATAAATCAGCTTGATTATTATATCACAACGAAAATGAAAAATCAATACCTTTTTATAATATTTTTGAAAAAATATATAGAGATGAAAACAATGCCAATGGCGGAACGGGCGGCAAGGGTGGTGCAGGCGGGTGCGGTGGAACGGGCGACGAGGGTGGTGCAGGCGGGTGCGGTGGAACGGGCGGCGAGGGTGGTGTGGGCGGGAGTGGGTTGAGAGTGGGGATAAAAAGCGCGGCGGGGGTTGACATGGGGCAAAAAATGGGGTATAATGTCAGTTGATGCCTTTTGGAATCGGGCAGGGAAAGAGAGGAAACGGTATGCATATTCCGACGAAAGAATCACAGAAGGTTGAGATCCTGACCTTTGACGAAGCGCGAAAGTACCGTGACTCCAGCGCGGTCTATGACCGTGACAGATGGATCTACGTGCCGGATTTTTATTCGGAATACCGTTACATTCTCGGAACTCTCGGCGAAAAGCCCCTTGTGACGATCGGGATCAATCCCTCGACGGCGGAGCCTGACAATCTTGACAATACGCTGAAATCCGTTGAGCGCATTGCTCTCGGCAACGGCTTTGATTCCTTCATCATGTTCAACGTCTATGCCCAGCGCGCGACCAATCCCGATCACATGGATCGCGAATTCAACCGTGAGCTGCATCGGGAAAACATGCTTGCCTTTCGCTATATCATGGAGCATAGCGGCAGCTCTCCCGCCATCTGGGCGGCATGGGGCGCAATCGTCGAAAAGCGTCCTTATCTCAGAGAATGCCTTTCCGACATGGTGTCGATCGGCAATGAATACGGCGCCGTATGGTACAAGGCGGGCAAGGTCTCTCTGAAGGGACACCCCCACCACCCTCTGTATCTCAAAAAGGACTCCCTCCTTGAACGGTTCGACATGGAAAGCTATCTTTCGGCAGGTGCCAAATGATCACCAAGGAAGAATCGATGTCTCTGACCGCGAGGATCGGGCGGTATATTGCCGAGGAGGCGCCCATCATTCGCTATACGGTGGATGAGCTTGCCGCCGCGCGCATGGAATTCGGAGAAGAGGATCTTCTGGAAATGCGCGAGCTTGGGTTGTATGACGGCGATTTTGAAACCTTCTTCGTGATCCGCGAATTCCTTGGCTCGATCGGGCTTGGGGACGTGGCTGACGGGGCGTATATTGCCGAGGTGTTTGCCTCTGCCAAAAAGCAGGACAGCGGCGCTTTTGCCGAAAATCCCTATCTTGCGATCCTGAAGGGCCTTCCCGCCAAAAGCGGTCGGTTTGTCTTGATGCCCTCGGTCTATGAGCGGGGCGAGATCTTTTCTTACGATATGCCCGACTTCACGCGCGAGACTGTTGTTCCGAAGCTTGGCTTTTTCCCGAAGCGTGTCTTTTTCCCGACGCTGTACGAAAATGACCGTCCGTGGATGAGCATTTGCCCCTCCGAGATCCATTCCATGAAGGAGAGCATCGACAAGGCGCACGGCAGGGTGCTGGTGCTTGGTCTGGGGCTTGGCTATTACGCTTACGAGGTGGCGCAAAAGCCATCGGTCGAAAGCGTGACGGTGATCGAACTGTCCCCCGACGTGATCACGCTCTTTCGCGATCACATCGAGCCAAAGCTCGATTTTGGTCAAAAGCTTTCCCTGGTGCAGTCCGATGCCGTCGCGTATCTGAGATCGCTTTCGGGCGGCGAGTTTGATTTCTGCTTTGCGGACATCTGGGAAGGCGCTGTTGACGGTGCCCGTTGGTACAAAGAGATCCTGCCGCAGGAAAAACGGCTGCAGGATACCGAATTCTCATACTGGATCGAGGATGCGATCCTGGAATATCTGAAGAAAACCTGAGCAGCTTCGCAGCTCAAGCGGCTTTGCGGCTCAAGCAGCTTCGCAGCTCAAGCGGCTTTGCGGCTCGGTTATCAAATAATAACATAAATGATTCAATCAGGAGGATGTATGAAAAAGCTTCTCATTACGCTTCTTCTGGCAGTAACGGTACTGTTTACCCTCGTTGCCTGCGCGGAAGATGTCACCACGACCACCGAGGCGCCCACCACAACGGCAGCGCCCACTACCACAACCGAGGTATCCGTTACCACGAAGGCACCGCTCACCACGGCGGCACCCGGAACGAATGCTCCCACGACCACCGTCCCGAAGGCGCCCGAAACCTCGGCACCCGTGACGACCCAGGGCCAGTCGACCCCCGAGACTCCCACAGAGAAGACGCTGAAGCTTGACCCCAAGACCTTTGCAAGCTATCCCGCGATCGTTCTCAACAAGGTTGTGGAAAACGCGCAGTACGACAACGAGTTCACCTTCCAGAAGGAAGGCTCGTACATGACCTCGAGCGGTATCACCGGCATTTCGAAGATCGTGGTTCACGTATTCGGCACCTATGACAATCTCAAGATGTATCAGGGCACGTCGGCAAGCGGCACCCTGATCACCGCAACCGTTGCCGAAAAGGAAAATTCCAAGGAATACACCTACACCTTCAACGACTCGACTGACGCATTCTATCTCACCAATCCCTCGACCTATGCGGTCCACGTCTATTCAATCACGGTTTACTATACCGGCACGATGAGCGGCACCGCTCCCGAAAATCCCTCGACTCCCGACACCCCCTCGACTCCCGTAACGCCTCCCACGGGCGCGATCTCGATCCGCGATGCGCTTGAGATCGGCGCGGGACTCAGCGATGAGCGTGGCACGACCGATACGACCTATACCGTCACGGGTGTCGTCACTTTGATCGGTAACAAGGAAGTGACCATTACTGCTGATGGCTCTTCGATCATCTGCTATCTCGGTTCGGGCACGTATTCGAATCTCTATCTCGGCTACACCGTCACCGTAACCGGCAAGATCCAGAATTACTACGGTACGATCGAGCTTGTCTATTTCACGGTGGATTCCTTCACGCCCGTGACCTATACCGCTACTGTTTCGATGGCTCTGAACGGCCTTGTCTCGGTCTCGAAGACCAGCGGCATCAAGTGGGGCGAGACCGTTACCGTGACCGCTACCCCCAACAGCGGCTATAAGCTTGCCGCCATCAAGGTGAACGGTGTTTCGGTTACAGCTAACGGCAATACTGCCGAGATCAAGGTAGAAGACAACATTACCGTGACGGCTGAATTCGTCACCGAGGACACTGTCGTTGCCGAAAAGGTCAAGACCACCTATGATTTTTCAACCTATACGGTAGGTACGCAGTATGCTACCGAAACGCACAAGCTTGACGCTACGCTGACGATGGACATCACGAAGTGCCATCTCAACAAGCAGCTTCGTATTTACGACAGCGGCGAAAACCCCGGTATCGCGGTCTTTACCTCTGCTACGGCGATCCACGGTCTGACGCTGAACATGGGCTATAAGGCGGCAACGCTTGAGATCTACGGCTCGAAGGACGGCGTAACGTACGAAAAGATCGCAAGCTTTGAAACCACATCCTCGTACAAGGACTATTCGATCGAGTTTGAAGAGGGCTACAAGTACGTAAAGCTTGACGCTGTCGGCGCTCAGATCCGCGTTGCTACGATGACCGTTATCTCCGAAAAGTAAGAAACGGAGACTCTCAGAATTTGATAAACGCCTCTTTCGGTTTTCGAGAGAGGCGTTTTTCGTCTCTTTTCATAAATCTTCAAAAACGGCGTACTTTTGTTTGAAACAAAAGGGAAGTGTGCGCTTTTAAATCCGAAAACGGTCAACTCTCAAATTTCGAGAGTGATAAAAACGCTCTCGAAAGGCGAGAAATGAGGAAAAACGCCTCCTCAAAGGGAGCATGCGAAACATAGAATCAAAATCTTTCAAAATGTCTTGACCGCTTTTGAAAATCGGAGTATAATATCGGTGTTCGGGCGATTCTGTAAAGAGAAAGCCCAAGCAGACAGATGTTTACATGAGTTTAAGGATAGAAGGAAGGATTTGAACATGGCAAAAATCGAAAGGGTTAAAAACGAATGCGTTGACGGTAAAGAGATCGTACCGATCTTTTTTGCGACCGACGATCGATACGCTCCGTATCTCGGTGTGGCGATGCGTTCGCTGATCGACAACGCCTCCCCCGATTACTTTTATATGATCTACGTTCTCATCGTGGAATTGAGCGATGTGCACAGAGCGGCTTACAAGGCGATGGAGAACGCGAATACAACGATAGAATTCGTCAACGTCCGTGATCAGCTCGACTCTCTCGGCGGCAAGCTTCATCTTCGGGACTATTACACGCAGGCGACCTATTACCGCTTTTTCATTCCCGATCTTTTCCCGCAGTATCACAGAGGGCTGTACCTCGACTGCGATATCGTTGTCAAGGGCGATATTTCGGAGCTGTATCTGACCGAAATGGGTGATTCGATCGTGGCGGCGTCTCCCGAGGAGGTCATGCTGCAGGTCGACGTGTTCGGTACGTACGTAGAAAAGGTGCTGGGCATTCCGAGAGAAAAGTATTTTTCGGCGGGCATTATGGTTATGAATCTTGACGCGATGCGTCTGATGATGATCGAGACGGCGTTCGTCGGACTTCTCAACCGCTATACCTTCCGCGTGACGCAGGATCAGGATTATCTGAACGTTCTGTGCTACGGCAGAGTCACGCTTCTCTCCGCCGACTGGAACAAGACGGCATGCCCGATCGCCGAGGGTGACCCCAAGCTGATCCATTACAAGATCAATTGGAAGCCCTGGCATTATAAGGGCGTAAAATATGAAGAGGAATTCTGGCACTATGCCGAAAAGACGCCCTATCTTGACGCTCTTCTTGCCGAGCGTGACGGCTACGGTGAGGATATGATCGCAAGAGACAATCTTCAGTATGAAAATCTTGTCAAGCAAGCGCTGAACGATACCGCAAATGCCCTGGAAGCTCCCATCGGGGAGGCAACACCCCTGGCGACCCGTGAGCGTCTTGCGGTGCTGGAGCGCATTGAGGAATATGAGCGCCTCGGCTTTTTCGACCGCGACGTCGAGATCGACCCTCCCACCCGTCAGCTTGAGCCGGGCGAGGTCGACTATCTCGGCAAGAAACGTTCGACGAGATTTTTTACGAAGATCGCCAACCGTGTGGCGCGCGCCTTCTTTGAAAAACAGATCAAAAAGGGCAATCTCATTATCAAGGAGATCAAGGGACTTGAGAATTATCTTGCCGTTGCCGACAAGGGTGCGCTCATTACCTGCAATCACTTCAACGCCTTTGACAATTATGCCGTTTTCAAGGCGATCGAGGGATCGCTCGGCAAAAAGAATCTTTACAAGATCATCCGCGAGGGTAATTATACCTCCTTCGGCGGTCTTTACGGCTTCTTCTTCCGTCACTGCAACACCCTGCCGCTCTCGACCCGTATGGTCACCTTGCGCGAGCTGATCGAAAGCGTGAACACCCTGCTTTCGCGCGGCGAAAAGGTGCTGATCTATCCCGAGCAGGGTATGTGGTGGAATTACCGGAAGCCCCGTCCTCTGAAGCTCGGCTCGTTCCGTTTTGCCGTCAAGGCAGGCGTTCCCGTTGTCCCCTTCTTTATCACGACCGAGGACACCGACAAAAAGGATGCGGCAGGCTTCCCCATCCTCGCGTATACCGTTCACATTCTGCCCGCGATCCATCCCGATCCCGAAAAGAACATCCGTCAGAACACCGAGGAGATGTGTCTGACAAACTATAACGCATGGAAAAAGGTCTATGAAGAGGTATACGGCATTCCGCTGACCTATACCACCGAAGGCGAGGTCAAGCCGTGTTCTATCTGACCGTGATCCTGTCGACCCTTGTGGCGGTCGGGCTTTTGCACGCACCTTTCGGGGATGCCTTTTCGGTCGGCGCGCTTCTTACCTCGCTCGGAAACAGTGCTCTTGGTGTCATATCGGTCATTGCGATCGACGGCATCGTTGCCTTTATCGTACGCCGTATGCCCGAGGCGTGGTTTTCGCATGAGAAAAAGCTCTATGCCGTTCCGAAGCGTGAGCGTGAGTTTCTGAGAAAAACGAAGATCGGGGTGTGGAAGCGCTTCGTTCCCGAGCTTGGCTGTTTCACGGGCTTTCATAAGAGTCACGTGGCTGATCCGAAGGATCCCGCCTATATCGAGCGCTTTCTTCTGGAATCCAATTACGGTGCCGTCGGTCACGTGCTGGGTGCCTTTCTCGGCTTTCTCATCCTCCTTTTGCCCTTTTGCAAGCCCCTTTCGGTCGGACTTCCGATCGCGATCGTCAATTTCGTTCTCAGCATGCTTCCGACCTGTATCCTGCGCTACAATACCCCCTCGCTTCTCCGCCTCCTCGCCCGCGCTAAAAGGGAAGCCGAAAAGAAGGGATAAAATACCGTTACCGAAAAGGACCGTGACTCTTTCCGATGAGTCACGGTTTTTTTGTCTCGCTTCAACACGATCCGTCTTTTGACACCATAATAAAAGACTGTGTCGAGAGCTGCGTGAAGGACAAGCTTTCCTTATCAATCAAAAAAGACTATGTCTTCCTGACGGAGGGCATAGTCTTTTGAATTCTGTGACGGGGTACTTATGACAAAACGATGTTGGCTAACGATTTTGGGGGCAGGGTGATTGTGACGGCGTCGGGGGAGATGGAAAGGGGGAGGGCGAGAGGATTGCCGCAGAGGTCGGTGGCGGCGGCTGATTTTGCGGGATAGCGGAGCGTCACGGTGTCGGGGGTGTCGGCGGTATTATACAGGCGGACGGTGAAGCCCTGCTCTCTCGGGACAAGGGCAGAGACGACCGAGGCGGCGGCATCGATCGAAAGAAGGCTTGCTGACATCGGAAGACTTCCTTTATGGCGGCTCATGGGGAGATACTGCACGCCCGAGTTGAAGGCGGTGGCGCTGTCCTCGAGGGTCTTGGCGTCACTTGAGAAGATACCGATGCCCATGCGGATCTTATGGATGCCGCGTTCGGGATAGGGGTCGGGGCTTGTAGAGGAATTGATGAAGGTCGAGATGAATTCGCCCTCGTGTGTCGCGCGGTAGCCGTATTTACTCTCGTTGATCATGGCAACTGCCTTATCTCCGAAGAGGGCGGCGCCGTATTGCAGAGCGGGGACGTCCTGATTACGGCTTCCGCGGATGATACAGCCCGCGGGGATATCGTAGCGATAGCCGTCAGCGATCTCAAGGGGGATCTCATAGGTCAGAACGGGGATGGTGTCGCCCCCGATCTCATGCCAGTCGACCTCAAGCGACACGGCAAATGCTTTCTGACCCTGATCGAGCGTGACGGTCATTTTCACCGTCGACTTCGCGATCTTATATTCGGTGTAAAAGCCCTGACGGATCGGGCCGTGAGCGGTGCGTGTGGATCTTACGGCAGAGGTGATCGGGGTCTTTTTCAGATAATTGCCGATGCTCCAGGCACTGGAGGAGGCACGTTCGGTATCGACAAACCGAAGACCGCCGCGCTTACCCTTGGCGAGATACTCTTTTTCACAGCCGACTTCCTTCAGCGAGAGAAGCTCGCCCGTCGCGCAGTCGAACTCGGCGCGGATGTATTCGTTTTCCAAAACGAAATTTCTGAAATCCTGACCACCCGTGCGATGCTCGGGCTGATAGTAGAGGGGATATGCGCCGCTGTTTTCCGCCTCGTCGAGAACAACGGTGGTGTAGCCGTAGGCGGGGATCTTCGCATAGACGAGGAAACGGAAATATTTATGATCCCAATAGGTCTGCAGCCGTCCGTCAAGCTTCTGAAAGGGCAGTGAATCGCCCGTGGGGGAGGTGACCTTCAGATACCGCAGATCGCCCCGCCAGTCCCAGACGGTGATCTCGACGGCTTCTTCGCGGTCGACGGCGGTGGGATTGAAGAGCGTGAAAATGCGTGTCAGACCGTTGCCGCGCTCGGGTCGGGGCATGGCTGACGAAAAGCCGTTGATCCCGTAGCCCGCACCCGCACCCTCGGCCTGCGAGTCGGGATCGACGGGACGGACCTCGATCGGCGAGGTGTCGATCTTATCGGCAAGCTTTTGCGCCGCGATCGAGAATGCCGACTGCGATGCCGCCATTGCCTCGGAGAAAAGCCCCATGGCATGCTCGCGGCTGTCCTGTACGCAAGAGCCTGTGAGAATATCGTGAAAATGTGTGAAGAGGGTGTTTTCCCAAGCCTTGTCAAGCGTTTTGGGAAGCTTGGCGCCCTCGGGAGATGCCATGACGGTCATGGCTTCGGCATAGGAAAGCGCGCGCTCGGAAGAACGGTTTGCCATTTTGAGTCTTGACTGCGTGGTATAGCAGCCCGGCGCGAAATAATTCAGCTCGTGATCGACGACGGGAAGCGCTTCTCTAACGGCTTCGGCTTCCTTGAAGAATTCACGGAGCGTGCCGAAGCGGATCTTCGGGAAGATCGGCCACGCCATCATCTCGATAGCACGCTCGACGTCACGGCGGGTCGGTCCGCCGCCGTGGTCCCCCACGCCGTAGACGATAAGACCTGTCCTGAAGCCGCCCGAACGCTTGGCAATATCCAGAATGCCCGCGCCGATCTTCGGGGTGATGCCGCTGTTATACCAGTACTGCTCACGGTAGCACAGCACCTCCTTGCCCGAGGGCGCGCGCCAGCGGTAGAGCGCCTGATTGCCGTCAAGAGCGCGGCAATGGTAGTAATATTTCACACCGCCAAAGGTGTTGATCTCGGGAATATTGGCGGAATGCCCGAAGGTGTCGGGCGAGAAATCGACCTCGATACTGTCGGGATCGACGCCCCAGTGTTCCTTCATGTAGGTCTTCGTATAGGAAATATGGCGCAGAAGACTTTCGGTGTTCGGCATGTTCTTGTCGGTCTCGACCCATGCCGAGGCGGTGACCTCCCATCTGCCTTCCTTGATCCTTGCCTTGATCTTTTCGGCAAGCTCGGGGTCAAATTCCTCAACGATCCTGTAGACTGCGCCCTGCGACTGTGAAAAGCAGAATTCGGGATATTCCTCCATGACGGCGATCATCGTGCGGAAGGTGGCAAGGGTGGCGGCAACGGTCTCGTGCCAGGACCACATCCAGTTCATGTCGATATGGGCGTGTCCCGCGAGAATGAGAGAATAGGTCTTCGCCGTCTCTTGCATGGGCAGAAGGATCTCTTCAGCCTCAAAGCAGGCGCTTTTCGTCAGAACGCCCTCGGACGAGAGGGTGTTTTCGAGAAGGGTGAGAGCCTTGGCGAGAAGTGTGTCAAAGCATCCGTTTTCGCTTGCCGAAAGGCGGATGGCAAAATCCAGCTCGCCGAGAATACGGCGGATATGCGCGGCGGGAGGCGTGATATGCTCGAATTCCTCCCTCGGCATGCCGAAGGTCTCTTCGTAGCGCATGATCTCACGGTTTCCCCCGACCTTCTTTTTGAGGGCGGTAAAGCGGTTGGTCAAGGTCTTAGCGGGTATCATCCTTTCTGAAACGGTGGTGTGTTTCTGTCTTCAGTATACCATAAAGCGTGAAAAAAGCAAGGGAATTTCGGTGATTTTCACAGTTTTTCACTTGGTTGGGAAATTTTTCACAAAACTTGTTGACAAATCAACAAGTTTATGGTAAGATGATTTTGTTGAAATTTCAACAAAATCTTTGTTCAGAAACAAAGAACGGTCCGAGACGAAGAAGGGACAGTAGTTATGACGAAAAACCATATTGTATATACAACCGACAGAACCGATTTTACCAATCTGCGCGAGCTGATCGAATGGGCGGGGGAGCAGTATGCCGACAGGCTTGCGTATTCCTACCGTGAGAAGGCGAGCGCCAAGGAAAAAATCGAGATCAGCTTTCAAAAGCTTCGCGCCGACGTGCGCGCGCTTGCCTCGAAGCTTCTTGCCATGGACTTGGCGGGAAAGCATCTCGCCCTCATAGGCAAGCTCACTTACGAATGGGTCGTGACGTACTTTGCCGCGATGGCATCAGGTGCGGTCCTGGTTCCCCTTGACCGTGACTGGCAGGCGGAGGAGCTTCTGGATACCGTGAAAAAGGCAAACTGCTCCTGTCTCTTTGCCGACCGCGACCTGATGGATAAGGTCGCCGTGATCGCCGACGGCGCCTTTCTTACGGCACCCCCCGTTTTCCTCGGTACGAAGGAAGAGAAGCACAGCGTTTTTTCGTATCTTGAAGAGGGAAAAGCGCTCTTCGAAGAGGCGCCCGACCTTTATTTTTCCGCCCCTATCAATCCCATGAAGACCTCGCTTCTCGTCTTTACCTCGGGTACGACGGGCAAGGGCAAGGGTGTCATGCTCACGCAGAACGCCTTGCTTTCCGACATGGCGGCGGTCATTCATTACCTCGATTACGGCAAAAAGACGGTGGGTGTTCTGCCGCCCCATCACACCTACGGATCGACAGTTATGTTCATCGCGCATGCCATGATCGGCAGTGAGATCTATCTCTCGTCGGGCAACCGCTATATCACAAGAGAGCTTTCGGAGGAATGCCCCGAGCATCTCGTCCTGGTGCCTCTGTATCTTGAGACCTTTTACCGCAAGATCCTCGCAAGTCTTAAGGAAAAGGGAAAATATGAGCTTGTGATGAAGACAATGAAGCTCTCAAACGCCCTGCGCAAGGTGGGGATCGACCAAAGACGCAAATTCTTTTCCGTCATTCATGATGTGTTCGGCGGCAAGGTCAAGACCGTTATCTCGGGAGGCGCTCCCTTATCGGGCGAGATCCTTGATTTCTTCGACGGCATCGGTATTCCCGTTCTGAACGGCTACGGCATTACCGAATGCTCCCCCCTCATCTCGGTCAACCGCTCGAAGCATACCGTTCCCGGCAGCGTGGGAGATCCCATCGACTGCGTGTCGGTGTTGATCGACGAGCCGAACGAGGAGGGCGAGGGCGAGATCCTCGTCAAGGGTCCGAACGTCATGCTCGGTTACTACAACGATGACGTTGCTACCGCCGAGGCATTCAAAAACGGCTATTTCCGAACGGGCGACTACGGAAAAATTGACCGTCACGGCGTTTTGTATATCACGGGCAGAAAGAAGAATCTCATCATTCTTTCCAACGGTAAGAACGTCTATCCCGAGGAGATCGAAAGTGAGCTGTCCTCGGTGCCCGGTATTCTTGATATCGTGGTTTACGAGGGACAGAGCCGCCGCGGGATCTCTTACAACGCCATCGTTGCCGAGGTCTATCCCGATTACGAATACATGACGAAAAACGGTATTGAGGACGTGAATGCCTATCTCAAGCCCTATATTGACAGCTTCAACAAAAAGACGGTGCCTTATAAAAAGATCGCCTTCGTCAAGGTAAGAAAGGAAGAATTCCCGAAGAATACCTTGCGAAAGATCCAGCGCTTCAAGCTTTGCACCGAGATCGACTGATTGCTTTCATCCTTTTTCTCCTTTCTTTTTCCCCTGTCGGGCAGAGAGAAAACGGCAGGGGAACCGCCGCGGAGCTTCCGCGGCGGTTTTTTGTTTGCCCTAAAGGGCGTTTGAAGTCGGAAATTTGAGCGCTTTTGCGTGATTTGAGAAATTGTTTCTTGCAATTTCGCATAAGATATGGTATACTGTTTGTAATATGGCATTCTGTACGCTGAAGGAGGGATGACGGTGAAGGAACACAGCTTGTGGCAGCGCGCGTGGGTAGAGATCGATCTCGACGCCCTTGCCGACAATTACAGAACGATCCGAGGCACGCTGAAGCCCGCAACAAGGCTTTGCTGTGTGGTCAAGGCGAATGCCTACGGTCACGGCGCCGTGATCGTCGCCTCTCTGTATGAGCGTCTGGGAGCGGATTATCTTGCGGTCTCGGGTCTTGAGGAGGCGCTGGAGCTTCGTCTTGGCGGTATCACGCTTCCCATTCTGATCCTCGGCTATACCGCGCCTGATTGCGCCTCGCTCTTAGGCCGCTATCAGATCACACAGTGCGTTTTTTCCGAGGACTATGCCGCGGCGCTCTCCCGTGAGGCGCAAAAAGCGGACGTTTCGCTGAAGGTCCACCTGAAGCTCGACACCGGCATGGGGCGGATCGGCTTTCCTGCGCGGCGCGAGGAAGAGCTTTATGAGACCGTTGACACACTCGGAAAGGTTCTTGAACTGCCTTCACTCGTTTATGAGGGGATCTTCACGCATTTTGCCATGAGTGACTGCGGTGAGATGGGAAGGGCATATACCGAGAACCAGCTTTCGCTGTTCAAAAGCGCTGTCGCTATGCTTAAAGCAAGGGGCTTTACCTTTGAACTTGTTCATTGCGCCAATTCCGCCGCGATCTTCGATTATCCCGAAGCGGAGCTTGATATGGTGCGTGCGGGGATCGTTTTGTATGGCTACCCGCCCGCGGGCGAGGTGAAGATCCCGCCGCTTACTCCCGTGCTTTCTCTCAAGGGCGTTGTGGACATGGTCAAGACGCTTCACGCGGGCGATTCGGTGAGCTACGGCGCCGCCTACGTTGCCGACAGGACCGTGCGGGTGGCAACCGTGCCCCTCGGCTATGCCGACGGCTTTTCCCGAAGGATCGGAGAAGCGGGGGCAACATTCGGCGTTCGCTCGGGCAGGGCGACGCTCGTCGGCAAGATCTGTATGGATCAGTGCATGCTGGATGTCAGCGACGTCCCCGACGTTTCGGTGGGTGACGTGGTCACGTTTTACGGTAAGGAAGGCGTGGATCTCTCAGCGCTTTCCGAGAAGCTCGGCACGGTGGTGTATGAGTGGATCTGCGCTCTCGGTGAGCGCTTGCCCCGTGTGTATTATGAAAACGGAACGCTTGTCAGGATCACCAATCGGATCCTCGCGTATTCCGATCTGCCCGAAGAAACCTGAAGAAAGAAGGATGATGCCATGACGATCGATACGCATCACATTAATTTTGCGGTCGGACCCGTTCCGATCGAGGAGGAGATCGCCGCCGTGGGCGGTGAGGTCATCCCCTATTTCCGAACGGCTGAGTTTTCCGCCCTTATGAAGGAAAACGAAGCCCTGATCCTCGATGCCATGCAGGCGCCCGAGGGGGCGAGAGCCGTCTTTCTGACAGGCTCGGGCACGGCTGCCATGGAGGCGGCGGTGCTGGGACTTTACGGCGAAAATGACCGCCTGCTCATCGTGAACGGCGGCAGCTTCGGTAAGCGCTTTTGCGAGATCGCCTCGCTGCATAAGATCCCGTATGAGGAGATCAGCCTCCCCTTCGGACAGCCTCTTACCAAAGAGGATCTTCTGCCTTATGAAAACGGCGGTTTTACCGCCTTTCTCGTCAATATGGGCGAGACCTCGAGCGGCGTTTTGTACGATATGGCGCTGATCTCGGATTTCTGCCGCCGCAACAGTCTTTCGCTGACGGTCGATGCCATCAGCACCTTCCTTGCCGATCCCGTTGAAATGGCGCGATGGTCGGCGGATGCCGTTCTGACCGGCTCGCAGAAGGCTCTTGCTACTGCCCCCGGCGTTTCGGTGATCGCGCTCTCGCCACGGGCGGTATTGCGTATTGAAGCGACTGAGCCGAAGTCCTATTATCTCGATCTTCGCTCGGCTTTGAAAAACGGCGAGCGCGGACAAACCCCCTATACCCCTGCCGTCGGCATTCTGATCCAGATCAATAAGCGCCTGAACCAACTGAAGGAAATGGGCTTTGATGCTCCCGTGAAGAGAACGAAGGCTCTTGCCGACTATTTCAGACGGGGTATTGCGAACTATCCCTTCACGGTCGCCACCGATGCTATGCAGAACGGTGTTACCCCCTTGAAGATGCGCGGGGAGCTTTCGGCTCACCGCCTGTTTGAGATCCTCATGGCGGAATACGGGATCGTGATCTGTCCGAACGGCGGACCGACACGCGATACGCATTTTCGCGTGGGACACATCGGCTATCATACCGAGGAGGAATACGATAAGCTCTTTCGCGCCTTTGACGATCTTATGGCGCGCGGAATTTTATAATGGTTTTGAGGACGTATTATGATAAAAGTGATTACCTACGGCACCTTCGATCTCTTGCAT
This sequence comes from Clostridia bacterium, assembly GCA_017508605.1. Classification (GTDB taxonomy): domain Bacteria; phylum Bacillota; class Clostridia; order Oscillospirales; family CAG-272; genus RGIG1993. The sequence goes on along the minus strand of JAFVYN010000045.1, from coordinate 4,154 downwards.
TACGGTCATATCAATCTGCTGAAGGCTGCCAAAGCGCTCGGTGACTATCTCATTGTGGGTGTCACCAGCGAAAATTTCGACCGCGCGCGCGGAAAGCTTCTGGTCTCGCAGTCTCTTGCCGAGCGCATGGAGGCGGTCAAGGCAACGGGACTTGTCGACGAGGTCATTGTAGAGGAGTATGAAGGTCAGAAGATCGACGATATCAAGCGCTACGGCGTGGATATCTTTACGGTCGGCTCGGACTGGCGGGGTAAGTTTGACTACCTGTCTTCCTTCTGTCGGGTGGTCTATCTCTCGCGCACCGAGGGAGTCTCCAGCACCGATCTTCGCTCCAAGGGACACACGCTTTCGATCGGCGTGGTAGGGGTTTCACCCTCGCTTCGCAAATTCATAGAGGAGAGCCGATATACCAGCGGTATCGAGGTCACCGATCTTTTGCCCCTGACCGATGGATACGAGCTTGACGGGATCGATCCTTCGAGTATCCGCATTGCCGAGGATTACGAAGCTTTACTGTCCCGTGTGAATGCGGTCTATGTCAATGCTTCTCCGAGTGAGCGCTTTTTCTATTCCGAAAAGGCGCTGAAAAAGGGTATCCACGTTCTCTCCGAGCCGCCCGTGGCGTTGACGGCGCGCGATGCCGAGGCACTGTATTCGCTTGCCGACGAGAAGGGCGTGATCTTTTGCGAGGGACTGAAGACGGCGTATTCGCTTGCCTTTCAGCGCATGGTCCTTTTGCTTCGCGGCGGTGTGATCGGTAAGATCAAGAGCGTGGAGGCAACCTGTACAAGCCTTGCCAAGGCACGTTCGCCCTGGCTTTATGACAAAGAAAAGGGTGGCGGTGCGCTTGTCGAATGGGGCGCGTATCCCTTGTACGCGGCGTTTCAGATCCTCGGCAGAGAGTTTTGCGACTGCCGTTTTGTCAGCACCAAGAACGAAGAGGGTGTTGATCTTTACACCAAGCTCTGGATGCTGTATCCCGACGCTGAGGCAACGCTGAAGACGGGTATCGGTGTCAAGAGCGAGGGCTCTCTTGTGATCTCGGGAACGAAGGGTTATATCTACGTGCCCGCGCCCTGGTGGAAGACCGATTATTTTGAAGTGAGAAAAGAGGATATAAGGGACAACCGCAAGCATTTTTACCAGTTTGAGGGCGAGGGCATCCGCTATGAGCTTGCTGAATTTGTCAAGAGCATCCGTCAGAATACCCGTACCGCACTCCTTTCGCGTGAGGACAGTATTGCCATCGCCGCCTGCGTGGAACGGTTTCTGAAGGACGGCTCCACATATCTGATCTGAGGTTGGTATGATACACGAAACACAGGCATTTTGCTATCTGGTCGAGCTGCTTCGCGCGGAGCTTTCGGGTGAGCCTCTTGACGGGGAACTGAGGGCTTCTGTCGATGAGGAAACGGTCATGATGCTGTATGCGATGTCGAAGCGCTTTGATCTTTGTCACACCGTGGGGGACGCTTTGTCGAAGGCGGGGCTTTTGTCCGCCGTCGCCAAGGAAAAATTCAAAAAATGGCAGTATCTCTCTTTCTTCCGTTATCAACGCTCGGAGTATGAGCTTTCCGAGATGCGCCGTGTTCTCACCGAGGCGAAGATTCCCTTCATGCCGCTCAAGGGTACGGTCCTTCGCGATCTGTATCCCGATCCCGCTATGCGCGTAAGCTGTGATATCGACATTCTTGTTCCCCCCGACAGAGCCGAAGAGGCAAGGATGCTTTTGGAAAAGACGCTCAGCTACCGCTATGACGGGATGGGCGATCACGATTATCAGTTCTTTACCCCAAGTGAGCTGACCGTTGAGCTTCACTTCAAGCTTTACAAGACCGAGGACCGTGTGGTATACGCTCTCGGCGACGTCTGGGAGCATGCCGAACGGCTTTTGCCCGATAGCTTTGAATACCGCATGTCGGGTGATTACTGCTATGCTTACATGATGGCGCATATGGCAAAGCATTTTCACGAGGGCGGCTGCGGTGTCAAGCCCTTTATGGATATTCACGTCATGCAGACCCGCATGCCCTATGACAGAAAAGAGGCGTGCCGTATGCTTGAGGAGGCGGGGCTTCTCACCTTTGCGCTCGCGATGGAGAAGCTGACGGCTTGCTGGTTCTCGGAAGGCGAAAAGCCGCGTGATCACGATGAGATCGTATCCTATCTTATCGAGGGCGGGGCTTACGGCGGCATTCAGGGCTGTCTTGTCTCAAAGCAAGGGGCAAAGAGTGGATTTTCCTATCTTCTCAGCCGCGTTTTCATTCCCCATGCGGAAATGACCGAGCGTTATCCCGGTCTTGCGCACCGCAAATGGCTTTTGCCCTTTTACTATATCAAACGTATCTTTTCCGTTCTTTTCTCCAAGGAAAAGAAGGAGACACGCTCGGCGGCAAGAGATACCTGCCGGCTCGACGTCGGCAAAGCCAAGCGGATCATTGCTATGTACGAGCGCCTTGAGATCGACGCATGGGAGGAAAGAGCATGAGAGCAATCCGTGTTTTGTCTCTCTGTCTGACACTTGCCCTGCTTCTGACGGCGCTTTCATCCTGTCAGAAAAGTCACGAGCCGTCGGAGATCGGCATTGCCTATCCGAAGCTTGACGCGAAGGCACGCGTGGTGTGGGATCTTATGCTGTACGGCGATCGGCTGTATCTTGCCGCGGGGGATTTCGGCAGAAACATCCCGCCCGAGAGGGTCATGTATTTTGACCGCACGACGGGTGAATTCTCTTCAGCGGGCGAGATCAACGATGAGCAGATCAACCGTTTTCTCGTTCTTGACGGCGAATTGTATCTGCCCGGCACCGATCCGAGAAGCTCATGGGAATACGGCACGTTTTACCGACTTTGTGAGGATCGCTTCGTGGAATACGCTACGATCCCGCACGGGGTTCATAATTTTGACATGTGCGTCTATGACGGCATGCTGTTTTCGGCGATCGGAACCGATCTTGACAGCTATCCCATCGTCTTCTCACGGGATGGCGGTGAGCATTTTGAGACCGTTCCCATGCTGAAGGACGGAAAGCCCGTCGAGCCTGCCAGGGCGAGTGAGGGTGAGGTCAACCGCTGTTACAATCTCTTCACGCTTTCAAACGGACTGTTCGCGCTGTATCGCCGAGCGCTTTACCGCTATGATCCCGCATGCGAGAGCTTTGTTTTCGTGAAGGAATACGGCTCGTTTTTTCTCGATGCCGATACCTACGTTCCCATCGTTTCTGACTGTGAGTTCGGCGGGAAGCTCTTCTTTACGACAATGTTTCTCTACCGTGCCTCCGAGGAGGGCGACACGCTGTCCTCTCCCGAGGAGATCGTTCTGCCCGATGAGGAGAAGGTCAGCGACCTTCTCGTGTACGGCGGGGAGATGTTTCTTCTTGCCTTTCGTAAGCGTGTGGGAGGCTATACTGTCAGGGTCTATCGCACCTCGGACGGGGAGAGCTTTGAGGAAGCCTTCTCCTTTTCCTATCCCGTTCCCGCCATGAGCTTCGCTTATGATGGTGATACCTTCTATTTCGGTATGGGGGCGATCAATCAGAATCACGAGAAAAACGGCACCCTTCTGACACTTTCTTACTCCTTACCCGAATGAATCGGATAATTATGAGACACGCCTTGTTGTATATGCGGTATATTGCATAAATATGCAAAATCACGTGAATATGCGTGAAAATATGAAAATTTGTGCAAATTCGCTAAAAACAAGGCTTTTTTCTTTCAAAATATGGCAAAACGATGGCGAGAAAACTCTTGACAAAGAGGAAATTTTTCGCTATAATAAGTCACGTAGTTTGAAAACTAAGAATATTTATGCACTCGGAGGCAATTATGAATAAAGCGGATATCAAAAAAGTAGTGCTGGCCTATTCGGGCGGCCTTGACACTTCGATCATCATCCCGTGGCTCAAGGAAAACTATAACAACTGCGAGGTCATCGCGGTATCGGGTAACGTCGGTCAGGCGGACGAGCTTGAGGGTCTTGAGGAAAAGGCGCTGAAGACCGGCGCGTCGAAGCTTTATATTCTCGATCTTACCGACGATTATGTCGATAACTATATCATCCCCACCATGAAGGCGGGCGCAGTTTACGAAGAATACTTACTGGGTACCAGCCATGCTCGCCCCTGTATTGCAAAGGGCTTGATTGAAGTCGCT
>JAFVYN010000044.1 GCA_017508605.1 Clostridia bacterium | reverse complement strand
GGGTTCCATCTTCTGGTGTGATGTCCAAAATGGACGCCTGCTTCAAGCAGCTGTTTGATCGTGATAACTGACATGTTTATGTCCTCCTTCGGTTATTTCCACCACCTACGGCATCTTTTCATACAGCTTGTACGACCGAAGTGCCGACGGTGTGTGTATTTGCGCACTCACGGTCTTTGCCGTGAGCTATCACCGCGCAGAGTTTATTATAGCATAACGGACTTCAAATTGCAACTCTTTTTTTGATGTTTACAAAATGTTTACATTTGTTAAAAATCGACAACTTTCCCCGTCTTTCCGCGGAAAAGCGCGCAAAAAACGAGGGAATCGCCCCACTTTTCGCTGAAAAAATTTCGGGCAATTCCCTGTTTGAGATCAGTTTTTTCCTTCTTATAAAATGATGCAGACAAGCCCGCCGCTTCCCTCGTTGACGATGCGCGAAAGCGTTTCGGAAAGCTTTTCTCTCGCCGAATCTCCGATGTTCGAAAGCTTGGCGGAAAGCCCCTCGTTGACCAGCTGATACAGCGTTTTGCCGAAGAGATTGGTCTCCCAGATCTTGTTGGGATCCTCGGAAAACTCCGAGAGCAGGAAGGTGAGAAGCTCTTCACTCTGCTGCTCCGAGCCGACCACGGGGTCGATCTCGGTTTCGATGGTAGCGCGGATCATGTGGATCGAGGGCGCCGACGCCTTCAGCCTGACGCCGTAGCCTCCGGAATGTCTGACGATCTTCGGATCTTCAAGCTTCATATCCCCGATCTCCGGAGACACGATGCCGTAACCGGTCTCTTCCACCGCGTCGAGCGCCTGAGCAATGCGCTGATACCGTTTTTCGATCGCCGCCAATCGGCAGAGCGTCTCAAGAAGCGCACCCTCGTCAGCGATCTCCAGAGAACAAAGCTCGGAGATCACACGGTAATAAAGACCCTCCCGAAGCTGTGCTGACAGCGACGCTTTTCCGGTTCCAAGCGAAAGTGAGCGAAGCGTAAGCGATTCCGTATAGGTCAGCGGCTGAAAGTCTTTGCAGTATGCCTTCAGCTCCCCCACCTTCCTGACGCCGCCCGCAAGGGAGAAGATCTCGCCCTCGATCGCCTTCATCACGGGGTATTCGCGGTCCAGTACCTCGCACCAGGAAGGCAGGGATACCGTCAGCTCGGCGATCGGAAATTCATAAAGAAGCATCTCCATGATGTGACGGATGTCCTCGCTATCCAGGGTAAGACAGTTGACAAGCGCCACCGGAACACGGTACGTTTCTTCCAGAGAAAGCGCCAGCGCCTCGCTTTCGGGCGCTTCGGGACGTGCCGAATTCAGAACGATAACAAAGGGCTTGCCAAGGGCTGACAGCTCAGCGATCACCCGCCGCTCGGCTTCCTCGTAGCCCGCGCGATCAATGTCACAGATACTGCCGTCACTCGTCACCACGATCCCGACCGTGCTGTGATCGGTCATGACCTTTTTCGTTCCGTATTCCGCCGCCTCCTCAAAGGGCATCGCTTCCTCGCGCCAGGGTGTCATGACCATGCGGGGACCCTCGCCCTCAGTCGTGCCGAGCGCGTCCTTCACCAGATAACCCACACAGTCCACCATACGGACCCGCATGGTGCTGACACCGTCGAACCCGATCTCCACCGCTTCGTCGGGAATGAATTTCGGCTCGGTCGTCATCACCGTTTTGCCCGAAGCGGACTGCGGCATCGAGTCTCTTGCGCGCTCACGGTCATACTCCTTTTTGATATTTGGCAAGACCGTCGTCTCCATAAAGCGTTTGATCAGGGTCGATTTTCCCGTTCTCACAGGACCGACCACACCGATATACATATCCCCCTCGCAGCGCTGCGCGATCTCTTCATAAATACTCTGTTGATACGGCATTTCTTTTCCTCCTACAACCGATATGAATGTGTTTCACCCCATATCTATGCAAGAAAACCGTGCCGTATAACCGAAAAACGGGGTGCTTTTCGAAAAAGCACCCCGCAAATGGGTTCGTATGGATCACCGACCAAGAAAGGATCTCAGCTTTCGATCACGCGGCTCTTATGACAGGTGAAGTAGAGGATCTGCATCTCATTGGCAAGAGACTTCAGTACCTCTCCCATACGGGTCATATGCGTTTCGTCAAGCGATACGAAAGGATCGTCCAAGATCAGAAAGGGCATTTCATCGGGATACATGCGTTGAATCAGCGCCTGTCTGAAGCAGAAGGTACAGATGCTTCTCTGTCCCGCGCTGAGATGTCTGTCGCTTCTCTCTTTGCCGCCTCTCTCAAAGCGGATCTCGAAATTGCCCGTCATTGTCAGATTCTCGCCGAGCGCCGATTCGATCATGTCGGCATACTCGCGATAATGATCGCGGATCGGAGCGATATACTGCTCCTTCTGCGCCTTGTCCGCCATTTTCAGAAGCTCCGCGGCGGCAGACAAAAGCTTATATTTATGCTGATATTCGCTCAGTAACGCTTTCTTGCCTTCAAGCTCGCCTTCCCAAGAGTCAAGTGCCTCGACCTCTCCCTCAGCGGCGTCGATCTCACGCTCGATACGGCTGATCTCGTCTCTGAGAAGCTTTTCGTTCTCTTCCTCAGCTTCATAACTCAAAGCGACCGGCTCGGGGCGTTTGTCAAGCTTTTTGTCCCGTCGGAAGGCTTCGGTCTTTTCCTTTTGGCTCACAAGCTCTGCGATCAGACGCCGATAAGTATCCCCATCCTTGGAGATCCGCTCAAGCACGCCGCCGTCGGGCATTTCCATTGCGAAACGCTCGCCCAATGCCGCCAGCTCTTCCCGATAGCCCTGTTCCTCCAGGGCAAGCTTTTCGGTATTTTCCGCACTCTTTTGTTTCTTTTGCATAAGTGCGCGATAGCTGTCGATCATACGCTTCAGCAATGCCACCGCCCTTTCGGGATCGACAATGGCAATGCCGTATGCCGAGGTCAGCGTCCGCACCTTGGAAAGATACCCCTCACACTGATCACAAAGCTCTTTTCGGACTTTGATGCTCTCGCGCTTTGCCCCGATCGCCTTCAGATGATCCTCTCGGTCGCGGATAAGACTTGTGAGCGATACCGCAATACCTTCCTCGGAAGAATAGCCGTAATGCCTGAGAAAGATCTCAAGCCTTGTTCGGAGTGCCGTAGCCTCCTTCTCAAGCTCAAGCCGTTCGGGATTCGGCAATGCGGCATACTGAGGAGATCCCGCGGCGGTCTTGGCATTGAGATAGAGAAACGCCACCGCAAGAAGCAGGATCACACCGACAGCCGTAAGCGCGATGCCGACATAGAGACTGACAAAGATCAGCCCGATCCCCCCGACAAAGAGAATAGCGGCAAGAATGGCGAGAATGGGATAGATCTTCCCCGACTTACCCTTCCCCTTGGCATCGGAAACAGGCGTATTCAGGGTAGTGGGCATGGCATGGTAGCGCTCTTCAAGAGCCAAGAGTGTCTTGTGGTTCTCCTGTGCCTCACGCACGCTGTCCTCAGCGGGAACGCCCATGGGGAAATAGGATTCTGCCTCTACGGGCTGTGCCATGCGTTTATCAAGAGACTGACGCTCGGTTTCACAGCGCGTTGCTTCCTTCGCGAAGCCCACTGCCTCAGCAAGCTCGGTATCAGTCGGAATACCCGCCCGAAACAGCTCACCGTATCTCGCGAAATCGGAAAGCTCCTCGTCACTCATCAGCGAAACACGCGCCCGCGCGCGGCAATCAGCGATCTTATCAAGAAGCGAGCGCATCGCGTCGATCTCTTCCTCCGAAGGCAAGCCCTCGGGATAGCAGCTCTTAATGGCTTCGATCTGTTCTTCAAGCTTTGAGCAGGCATCGACAAGCTCGTCATAGCGCTCCCAATCCTTGAGAACGAGGGCATGCTCACGTAGCTTTTTGGTGGCAGCCTCCAGCTTTTTCAGTTCTTCCTTTTTCTGAGCCAGCGTGCCGTACTTGTCAATCAATGCCGTCTTCATCGCCTGAAGGTTTCGGATCTTACCCTCGATCTCACCGATCTCAAGTTCAAGATCACGAATCTTACCCTGGCTTCTTGTGTTCTTGAAGAGCTTGGCGGCGTTTTCAAGAAGCGAGAGAGCTTTATCGTAATCGCCCTCCTCACCGCCGCGCACAAAATGATTCAGCTTGGCACTGATACTGGCAGTCGTCCCGATCTCGATATCATCGCTGTTCACGAATGCCGTGCGCTCAAAGGCATCACGGTCAATACCGAAGATCTCTTTGCCGATCTCCTCGCCGAATCCGGTGTAAAGCTCGCCGTTACGGTAGACAGTTAAGCGATCTCTCGTCTTGCTCTTCTCCCCGAAAAAGCGCTCGATCTTATATTCATCTCCATCCCATTCGAACACAAGATTGCCGCCGAACTGTCCGCCGTCAAAGGGATAGTAGTGCATGCGGTCCACAAAGCCCTTCGTGGCAGCCGTATAGGTCTCCATGCCGTAGAGCATTGCCTTCAGAAAGGCGGCAAGCGTACTTTTACCGCTGCCGTTTTCTTCCATGAAAACGTTCAGACCGTCTTGAAAACGATAGGAGCGGCGGCGGAGATTGCCAAACGCCTCAATATAACAGGAGATCAGCTTCATTCCAGCACCTCTCTTCCCTCAAGGGCTTTCAGCCCATACAGAATGATGTCTGTCTTTTCTTCGTCGGTATAATCGCCCGAGCCTAAAACCGTTCTGACAAATTCACCGCAGAGCGAGGATTCTCCGAGATAGCGGGTAAAATCGATCTTCTTCTTACTGCGGTTCTTCACACTGATAAAGGCACAATCGTCTTCAAGCATATTCTGAACGTCACCCGCGGGATCATCCGCAAGCGCCGTCGAGCCGACAAGCTCAAGGCGATAGATCGCGTTCCGGTCGCGGATCATCTTTTTCGCCGCTTCCGTGACCTCATACAGCGTTGCGGCAGCGCTGATATCCAGCTTCACAAGATAGATCGGCGACTTGCTGAAGGGGATAAAGGTGTGCTTGACGGTATCCGTCACCTCAACCACCACGAATCCCTTTTCACCCGTCTCATCAAAGCCGCGCCCCTCAAGACAGCCGCTGTAGACCGCCACACCGCGCTTATCAAACTCATGCACCCCGTAGGAATGAATATGACCGAGCGCAAGATAGTCAATAGATTTGTCACGCAGCTTCAGCAGATTGACGGTATCGGCATCGGTACCGCTACCGACCTGCCCGTGAAGCATCACGATATTCTTTTTCGCGCTGTCAAGAGAAAGCGAGGTATAGAGTGAAACGGCATTATCTCTGGTGATCTCAATGCCGCTGATCACGACGTCGCCGTAGCGGTAGGATGACCACTCACCCGAAAAGGTCTTGAGATTCTCAAGCTCGGGGCGATCGCCCTCGGTATCGTGATTGCCGCGCAGATAGAGAAAATCCACGTCGGGATTGCCGCGCACCGCATCGTAAAAGAAATCGCGGTCTTTTTGAGAGGGATGATCCGAATCGAACACATCGCCCGAAAGCAGGATCACGGAGATCCCCTCGCGCTTGGCATAGTGGATCATATCGAGAAACGAGTTTCTCAGAGCGGCTTTACGCTTGTCGGCAATCTCCTTCGGAAAGGTACTGCTCAGCCGTGATCCAAGATGAAGATCCGCCGCGTGTATGAGCTTCATAGAAAACCTCCTTAGGTTCTGAAGATGACCTCGCCGACGTCAAGATCGATCCAGATCATGCGGTAGTCGACGGTGGTCGCGAGATAATACGTGTGATCCCGAACCAAAGAAAGCTCGGGATACCGTGAACAGAAAAGCATAGCATCCTGGGGCGTCATCACCGTACCGCCGATCAGGGTATCGCTCACACCGAGCGTGGAAAGGGTGAAGGCAGCCCGTCCGTCAAGGGTGTAGGCAACAAGATTGTCCCCCTCCCCTTCAAGAACGAGAATGAGATGGGTATCGCTCACCGAGACCGATACGGGATCCTTGTGATCGAGCGTGAAATACTGCCCGTATGCCTCCACCGAAATGCCGTCGTCAAAACGAAGTCTGACCACACGGCCGCTTTTTGTCAGAAAATTGATCGCCTTCATTTCTTACGCCTTTTCCGATACCATCGCGCGCACGAGGTCGCAGAAGCGCTCGCAGGAAGCAAGATCAAGCGCCTCGTTGGGCGAGTGGACTTCATAGATCGTCGGGCCGACCGACAGCGCATCACAGCCGATCTTCGACACGAAAATGCCGCATTCAAGTCCGGCATGAATGCCGTTTACCACGGGGTTGGAATCGGGATACAGGCGTTTATAGATCCTGAGATAGTCCTTGGCAAGCTGAGAGTCAGCATTCATATCCCAACCGCTCGAGCGCTCGTCAAGAAGGTACTGCCAGCCGCCGAGCTTAGCAAGACGCTTATATGAAAGCAGTAAAGCATCCATTTCGCTGTCGCAGGAGGAACGCGCCATGATCGAAGCGGTGATCTTGCCCTCTTCGGTCGTGATCACGCCCATATTGGCAGAGGTGCGCACAAATTCGGGATTGACGGGCGACATCGAAACCACACCGTTTGTATTCAGCGTGATCATCGAGATCACCGTCGAGGTATCGTGATAGGAGAGGCGGTTTTCCGCTCTCTTGCCGAGACGCGCGGTCACGCGAAGCTTCTTGTCAGCCGCCGCCACTTCCTTTTTGAGACGCGCGAATTCCTCTTCCACAAGCGCGATCGCTCTGTCAGGCTCAAGGGCTGTGATCCGTGCCACGCATTCGCGCGGAACGGCGTTGCGCTTGTTTCCGCCCGCGATCGAAACAAGATGGAAGGGGCAGTCATCATAGAGCTTCGCGAGGATTCTGCCCATCATACGGATGGCGTTGGCACGGCAGGTGTTGATATCGGTACCAGAATGACCGCCCGCAAGACCCTTTACGGTGATGTCAACCGTCTTCGTATCGCACGCCTCACGGTCGGTATCGAGCGTCAGCAGAAGATCCGCCGAGCCGGCGCAGGAAGAGATCGCCTCGCCGTCAAGCTCGGTGTCAAGATTGAGCATACGGCGGGCGGTGATCTGTGAGCAATCAAAGCCGTGCGCGCCGTAAAGACCGGTCTCCTCCGCCGAGGTGAAGAGACATTCGAGAGTAGGATGCTGAAGGCTCTCGTCGTCAAGCAGAGAGAGCATCAAAGCGACTGCCACACCGTCATCGCCGCCCAGCGTCGTACCCTTGGCGCGAAGCAGTCCGTTCTTGTCAATATATAAGGACAGCGGATCCTTGGTGAAATCGTGATCGGAATCGGCATTCTTTTCACACACCATGTCGGTATGTCCCTGCAGCAGAATGGGGGCAACGTCTTCATAGCCCGGGGTGGCATGCTTGCGCATGAATACGTTGTGATATTCGTCAACCGTACATTCGATACCGCGCTCGTCGGCAAACGCCTTCAGAAACGCCGCGATCCCCGCCTCGTTACCTGAGCCGCGCGGAATGCGGGAAATGTCCTCAAAATAGTGAAAAAAAGACGCGTGACGGTAGCCGTTTATGATATATTCCATACTAAACCTCACAAAATGTTTTAAAAATCAAAAAAGGACCATTCATACGAACAGTCCTTTCTTTTGTCATTAGCCGAGCTTCGAATAGTTGACCTTGATGCCGGGGCCCATGGTAGAAGCCACAACACAGCTCTTGATATACTGACCCTTAGCAGCAGCGGGCTTAGCCTTGATGATCGCGCCAAGAAGGGTGTCAAAGTTCTCCTGAAGCTTTTCAGGACCGAAGGAAGCCTTACCGATGGGGCAGTGGATGATGTTGGTCTTGTCAAGACGGTATTCGATCTTACCTGCCTTGGCATCGGTAACAGCCTTACCGATTTCCATCGTAACAGTACCTGCCTTGGGGTTAGGCATAAGTCCCTTGGGACCGAGCACCTTACCAAGACGGCCGAGGAGACCCATCATGTTGGGAGTGGTAACGATTACGTCGAATTCGAACCAGTTTTCCTTCTG
>JAFVYN010000043.1 GCA_017508605.1 Clostridia bacterium | reverse complement strand
TGGCACCGCCGGGGCCCCGGCTATGACATCGCATAGGTGTGCATCATGAATTTATTATACTATATATACTATGATTTTGTCAAGGTCAAATTCTTCTTTTTTATATAAAATTACTATTGACAATCGCATTTTTTTGGTTTATAATGGCTATGTCGAAAATATAGTCGGGGGCGCGTAATGCTGAGACGGTGATTCACCGAACCCCAATAACCTGATGCGGATAATGCCGCCGTAGGAAGATTATATCCATTTCGGGAAATTTCGTTTGATAGCTATCCGAATGACAGTAATCCTTCCACGGTTTTCTACCGTGGTTTTTGTTTTTTCACAAGGCTTTTCGTGAAAAAACAGTTTTCGACAAATCGAAAACAGTAAAGAAAGGATGGTTATTTACGTGAAACAAAGACAAAAGATCAAAAGACTTTGCGAATGCGCCATGCTGGTCGCGCTGGCGACGGTGCTTTCCTTTGTCAAGCTATACGAAGCGCCTCTCGGCGGTGCGGTCACGCTCTTCTCGATGGTTCCGATTCTGATGTGCGGTTTTGTTTACGGCGTCAAGGCGGGCTTTGCCGCGGCGTTTGTTTACAGCATCATACAGCTGATCCTCGGAATCGGCACGGTCGCTTACGTTCCCGATGCCGCGGGTGTTGTGATCTGCGTTCTGCTCGATTACATCGTCGCCTTTACGGTCCTCGGTGTGGCGGGCTTCTTCAAAAAGCTGAAGACACGCCTTTACACCAAGGTCATGCTGGGCACATCTGTCGCGTTGCTTCTCCGTTTTCTGTCGCACTATATCGGCGGCGCGTGGATCTGGTATCAGATCACCAAGGACGGCGCGTGGAACGATTACGTATTCAAGTACGGCAAATGGATGTACTCGCTGATCTATAACGCGTGGTACATGGTTCCCGAGATCGTGCTCTGTCTTGTCGCGGTTCCGGTTACCGTCATGCTCATGAAGGCGGTCTGGGGCAAAACGCTCGAGACATAAGGCAATCAGTTACAAGAAAAACATCAGGAAAGTGCACGTTCCTGATGTTTTTTTGTTATGTCATGGATTTCAGGATATCAACCACAGCGTCACGGTAATAGGTTGCCATCAGCTTGGCGCCCTCCGCGGTGGGGTGAACGCCGTCGGCTGCCCAGTAGGTCGGCTCTTTTTCAACCGATGCCTTGGCAAAGAGACCGTCCATCGGGATATAGGCGTCGGCAAATTCACGCGCGAGCTTACGGGTGATCTCGATCTTGGGGGCAAGATCCTCGCGGAAATACGCTTTGTCGGGGGTATAAAGAAGGAACTGCTCGATCATGATGATCTTGGCGTGGGTCTTCTCCTTGATCGCGGTGAGGATGGTGCGGTAGCAATGCTCGAAATAGCTGTGCTTCATCCAATTGTCATTGGGGTTGGAATGATGCCAGGTATCATTCACGCCGATCAGAATGGAGATGATATCGGGATCGTGCGCGATCGCCTCATTTTCCCAACGGGCAAGAAGGGATTCGGCACGGTCGCCGCTGATACCCCGGTTGATGAATTCAAATTCGGTGTCCGGCAGGCTACTTTTGATAAGCTCTGCCGCGTAGTAAGGATAGCCATGACCGAGATCGTGAATATTGCTTCTGTCTCTGCCGGCATCGGTGATACTGTCGCCTTGGAAAAGAATCTTCATAAGATGCTCCTTTTGCTGTCATTTTGTTTTTTTTATTATAGCACAGGTGGTTTTATGAATCAATGTTATTTTTGAACAAAAGAAAAACTCTTTTTTGTGAAAAAGAGCGAAAAATCTTCTATTGACAAACCGTGAAAAATGTAATATAATGATTTCAAATCATGGAGACGAATGCCGTCTTCGAATTTGACGAAAGGACGTGTTTTGTATCAAACAGAAGAATTTTGAAGAAAAGATCATTACCGACTTGCGCCATCTGGTTGTTTCCAGCGCCGCTCTTTACGGAGATAAGCCTCGTTACATCTACAAAGATAAGAAGAGCCGCACCGAAAAGACCTTTACTTACAACGATTTTCTCAATGAAATGAACCGTTTCGGTACCGCGATGAGTCAGCTTGGTCTCATGGGTAAGACGGTAGCTGTCATCGGCGAGACGCATCCTGCATACGTTGTAGCATACTACGCTGTAGCCAACGGCAACGGTATGATCGTTCCGCTGGATAAGGAGATCAACGACGACGAGCTTGTGAACTTCCTGATCCGCTCGCACGCCGAGGCGATCGTTTATACCGAGTGCATGAATGACAGAGTTGCCTCGATTGCCGACCGTGTTCAGGACATCCGCTATTTCATCCCGATCGACCCCAAGTGTGAGGATGAGGGACGTGTTGTGTCTTGGCAGACACTTCAGGCAATGGGCGAAAAGGCGCTTGCTGAGGGTGATACTTCCTATCTTGACATTGAGATCGATCTCGAGAAGCCCTGCGCACTTCTCTTTACCTCGGGTACGACCGGTACGAGCAAGGGTATTCTCCTTTCTCAGAACAATCTGGCTGCCGCGACCAATTCCTCCTGCCTCTCGATGCATCACGTGGATTCCTCGACCAAACTTCTCTCGGTGCTTCCGATCAACCATACCTACGAAATGACCTGTGGTCATCTTGCCGCTCTCAACAAGGGCGCGACCACCTATATCAATGACAGCATCAAGTATGTGGTGAAGAACCTGGCGTCCTTCAAGCCCACTGCCATGCTTTTCGTTCCTCTTTTTGTGGAAACGCTTCACAAGAGGATCTGGGACAACATTGAAAAGAAGGGTATGACCAAGAAGGTCAAGACAGCCATGAAGGTATCGAACGGTCTTCGCCGTGTGGGTATCGACCTGCGCAAGAAGTTCTTCGGCGAGATCCTGTCTGTCTTCGGCGGCGCGCTTGAGAGCATCGTTTGTGGCGGCGCACCCATTGATCAGCACCTGATCGATGATTTTGACGCGTTCGGCATCCCGATCCTCAACGGCTACGGCATCACTGAATGCGCACCCCTTGTGGCGGTCAACCGTCTCGGTAAAGTGCGTGCGGGCACGGTTGGTACGCCTGTTGAACAATGTGAGGTCAAGGTCATTCTCGATGAAGGTCAGGATACCGGCGAGATCCTTGTCAAGGGCGGCAACGTCATGCTCGGCTATTTTGAGGATGAGGAAGCTACCGCCGCGGTATTCACCGAGGACGGTTGGTTCAAGACCGGTGACGTCGGCTACGTTGATAAGGACGGCTATCTCTATATCACGGGCAGAAAGAAGAATATCATCATTCTGTCGAACGGCAAAAACATTTATCCCGAAGAGATCGAACAGTATCTCGCTCCCATTTCACTCATTCAGGAATGCGTTGTCATCGGCAGAAAGAATGCCGTTGGCGAGGTCGTGATCACCGCGGTCGTATTCCCGAACGAGGAAGAGGCTGAGGGTCTTTCCAAGGAAGATGTATACACTAAGCTCAAGGAAGCCATCAACGAGGTCAATAAGAATCTGCCTGTCTTCAAGCAGATCCATGATCTTGAGGTGCGCGACACCGAGTTCGAAAAAACCACGACAAAGAAGATCAAGCGCTATAAGGTGCAGTGATCCACATAAAATTTTATTTTCAGGAGTAGTATTATGTTTGAACGCATTAAGAGAATTCTCGTAGAAGATCTGCACGTAGACGCGGCAGAAATCACCCTTGACGCTGAGCTGATCAATGACCTCGGCGTAAACTCCCTTGAGCTTGCCGATCTGATCTGCGCATGCGAAGAGGAATTTGATCTTGAAATCGGTGACGATGATCTCCGTGAATTTATCACGGTCGGCGACGTTGTCAAGTATCTTGAGGAAAACGTTCAGTAAGGAACCCGTCATGAAACAGAGCAGGATTTGTTCTTGCTCTGTTTTTTTATCGGCATGGGGCTCTCAACCGTAAAACATCCTTCCCGCTTCACACGTTTGCCCACTTGACTTGAGAGCTGTTTTGTGTTATGATGAAAACAAGAAATGCCCGTGTTTTCGGGCGATTACGATTGAAAAGGAGTGTTTTTTATGTACAACGAATGGTCACTTGACGTATTATACAAGGGCATCGACTCCCCCGCGCTTGCCAACGATATGAAGGCGCTTGAAAGGGCGATCGCCGACTATAAGGCGGCGGTTGCTTCGCTCAGCTATGAGGATACTGCCAAAACTCTCAGACTGGTCATCGACTGCAGTGAGGCGATGGGACTTCTTGCCAGACGTCTCTTCAGCTTTTTCAGTCTGAGACGCTCGGTAAACAGTGCCGATAAAGAGGGTGCTGTTTATCAGACGAAGCTTCAGATGAAGATGACCGAGACTGCCAAGGAATCGGTACAGTTTCAGAAATTCGTGGGCGGTATCGAGGATCTTGACGGTGTGATCGCCGACGATCCCGTGCTGTCGGCATACCGTTTCTATTTTGAGGAGATCAAGGCGTCGGTACAGCATACCATGAGTGATGAAAGCGAAGCTTTGTTCGCACGCATGAATCTTTCGGGCGGCAAGGCATGGAGCGATCTCACCTCCTATCTCACCGCGGGACTTGAAGTGGAATACGATGGCGGCATTACCACCCTTTCCGCCATTCGTGCGCTTGCCGAAAGTGATTCCTCCGAGGTCAGACGCGCGGCATACGAGGCGGAGCTTCGTTCTTATGCGAAGATCAAGGATGCCGTTGCCTTTTCGCTCAACAGTATCAAGGCGCAGGTCAACTTAGAGGCGGAGCTTCGCGGCTATGAGGATCCGCTTGCCATGACGCTTGCCGACTCCCGCATGCAGAAGGCAACGCTTGACGCCATGTTTGAAGCCATGCGTGAATTTATGCCGAAGTTCAGAGAGTATCTGAAGCACAAGGCAAAGCTTCTCGGTTATGAGAAGGGGCTTCCCTGGTTTGAGATCTTAGCGCCCATGGGCAAGGCTGATGCCAAGAGCTATACCGTTGAAGAGGCACACCGCTATCTCGTGGAGCATTTTGCGACCTTCTCCCCCGATCTTGCCGAGATGGTCGATACCGCCTTCAAGAACGAATGGATCGACTTCTATCCCCGTCAGGGTAAGGTGGGCGGCGCGTTCTGTTCGAATCTTCCCTTTATCGGGGAAAGTCGTATTCTGACGAATTTCTCAGGCTCGTTCGGTTCGATCGTGACGCTGGCACATGAGCTTGGCCACGCGTATCACGGACTGCAGATCCAGTCGCACCGTCCCCTCAATACCGGCTATACCATGCCGGTTGCCGAAACGGCTTCGAATTTCAATGAGCTGATCATCGTCAACGATGCGATCGCCAAGGCGACGGGCGAGGAAAAGCTGCTTCTCATCGAAAGTCAGCTTCAGGATGCCACGCAGATCATCGTGGATATTTACTCGCGCTTCCTCTTTGAGGACGAGGTGATCCGCCGCCGCAATACCACCTTTATGTTTGCCAAGGAGCTTGAGGAGATCATGCTGTCGGCACAGAAGGAGGCATTCGGAGACGGCCTTGATCCCGACTATCTGCATCCCTATATGTGGTGCTGCAAGAGTCACTATTACCGCCCCGGTCTTTCGTATTATAACTTCCCCTATGCCTTCGGCGGACTGTTTTCGAGAGGACTTTATGCCAAATATCTCGAGGAGGGCGACGCATTCCTTCCGAAATACCGCGCGCTTCTCAAGGCGACGACGGTTGACACCGTTGAAAACGTGGCAAAGATCGCGGGCATTGATCTGACTGATCCCGAATTCTTCCGTGAGGGACTTCAGATGATCGCCGATCAGATCGACCTCTTCATCAAGGAAACCACGAAGTAAAGACAGACGGCTTGCGCCGTCGTGATATGCCGCCCTCGGTGGCGTGATTCAATAATTTCCTTTTTCAAAAACTTTCGCCACACGATGCATGAGTCGTGTGGCGAAAGTTTTTGGAAAAGGGTCAAGGGGAAAACCTTTTTTCAAAAAGGTTTTCCCCTTGAGTATTCTCTATATCACTTACCCGATACCGTAATGCCCGAGAAGGAGATCGAGGGGAGGACGGAGCCTCCGTTTACGGTGGTTTCCTTCGAGATCGAGATGATGGATGTGAAGAGGTCGGCGAGGTTGCCGTTGATCATCGTTTCGCGGAGCGCTTTGGTGATCTTGCCGTTTTCGACAAGGAAGCTGTTCTTCGCAACACCCGAGAAGTCGCCCTTGGCATTGGGCGCGCCGCCCGAGAATCTTCCCACGATGATACCCTTGTCGATGGAGGCGATCATCTCATCGTAAGGGGTATCGCCGCCCTCGATGATCATATCGAAGCCATCGTTAGGGGCGCGTGTGTGACCGGTCTTGTTGGCGGCATACAGCGAGAGCATGAAGGTCTTGAGAATACCGTTTTCGATGACGTTGTAATTTTCAGCCATAAAGCCCTCACCGGTCGCGTAAGAGCCGCCCACGATCCTCGGATCGCGGGGATTCATGCCGATCGTGAGTCTTTCGTCGGCAACCTTGGTGCCGAGAGCGTTTTTCCAGATCGACGTACCGTCGATGATCGAGATATCAGAGGTGAAATTCGAAAGCGCGGAGCCGAAGAATTCGCCGAGAGAATCGGGAGTCAGCACCATGGTGCCCACAAATTTGCCCTCGATGGCTTCGGTGTCGATCTGCTTTTCGATGTCAGCGAGCGCGCGGCGGGTGTCGGCAAGCTCGATGAAGGGGGTGTCGAGTGAGTCTGTCGTGAAGCCCGCGCCCATGAAGGAGGAGGCTTTTTCGCCTTCATGTGCCGAGAACATCAGAGAAACCTGATAGCTGCCGCCCCGACGCTTGAAGTGAGCGCCGTAGGAGGTACGGGTGACTGCCTCAAAGCCCGAGTGATCGACGATCATTTGCTCAAGAAGGACCTTCGGATAGTCCTTGGCGATGGTGTTTTTCAGCTCCTCGGTGCGGGTGAAGAGAAGATCGGTATCGGCAATAGGACAGCCGTCGGTGATATCGTAGCTGTTCGGCTCGTGGCAGAGATCCCACGCCTCATCGGGCTGGGAGGAATCTGCCGCCGCAAGGGCATCGGCGATGACCTTATTGACCGCTTCCTCATCGAAACGGTTGACGCTTGCCGAACCCTTTCTGCCGCCCTTGAAGACGGTGATCGAGACCGATTGATTGAAGAGCGTGCGGAAAAGCGAGAATCTGCCGCCGTCGACGTTGAATTCTCTCACCTCACTGCGGGAGGCGGATGCCTTGACGAGATCGGCTCCCAGCTCTTTGGCACGGGTGATCATGGATTCTGTCAGAAGAGATAAGTTTGTCATATGCGTCCTCCTTATCTGCCACCCATGGTGACCTTGCAACGGATGGCGGGACCGCCCATGCCCACGGGCATGGGTTGTTTTTTACCGCAGTAGCCCGAGCTTGCCCAGACCATTTCATCCGAGACCATGTCGACGGTCTTGAGCATGTCAAAGGCAACCCCCGAAATGGTGGTATCGAGAATAGCTCTGCCAAGCTTACCGTTCTTGATCTCATAGCCCATGCAGACGCCGAACATGAATTCACCCGTGGTGTCTGCCTGACCGTTGTTGGTGTCAATGAGGTAATAGCCGTCCTCGACCGAGGCGATCATATCGGCAAGGGAATCCTTACCGGGCAGGATGGCGGTATTGCGCATACGGATGAGGGGCTCATCCGAGAAGAGATAGGCACGCGCGTTGCCCTGCGGCTTCATGCCGAAGTGGAGGGCGGATTCGCGGTTGTTGAGGTATCCCGTCAGAATGCCCTTGTCGATGATGACGGCATCCTCACAGGGTGTGCCCTCATCGTCAACGTAGACGGGAAGGGGTGCCGATTCACCGAACGCGGTGTGAGCGAAGTCTACCAGCGTGACGAGATCGGATGCCACGCGCTGATTGAGGGAATGCGCGGCGACCGAGCCGCCAAGCACAAGGTCGGCTTCGACGGTGTGACCGACAGCCTCATGCGCGAGCATGCCCGAGAGCATGCCGTCGAGAATGACGGTCTTGGTGCCTGCCTCGGGGAAGACACCCTCGCGCTTTTGCATGACCTTTTCATACAGTGCGTCGATCTTCGGGAAGAGAAGGGCGGGATCGGTGAAATTCTCATCGAACACACCCATGCCGCCGTAAGGCTCAAACAGCTCGATGGGACTTGCGTCCTTGCCTTCGGCAGAGAGCTGTACGTAAATGTAGGAGCGGGGCGCGTAGGAATGCGAGGTATAGCCATCGGAGGTGACGAGAAGTTTTTCCATGCATTCATAACGGGAGGAGACGAAGCGGCTCGCGAGAGAGGGATATTTTTTACTGATATAATCGTCAAGCTCGCGGCAGAATTCGGTATAGCGTTTCTGCTCGCAGGGGGTGGTAAATACGGGGGAGCGATAGCTTCCTTCCTTGATCGCGGGAAGGGTGATCGGCTTGTTGCCTACCTTACCGTCAAGGAAGATGGCGTTGTCGGTGGCGGCGCGAAGCACGTTTTTGACGGCTTCATCCGAGAGGTCGGCGGCGGAGGAAAAGCCCCACACACCGTTTTTGAAGGCGCGTGCCGAAACGCCCGAGGTATTGCTCGAGGCGTTTCCCACCTGGTTGCCGCAGAACAGCGAAACGGCAGCGGTGGTGTTATGCTGCGCGCGAAGCTCGATATGTGCCCCCGGCGCAAAAGAGCCTTTGAATTTTGTCAGGGTATCGTTCAGCATGGTGTATTTATCCTTTCGTGGGCTCAAAGCCAGGTGTTGACGGTGGCTTCGAAGGCTTTGACGGCATCGGCTAAGACCTCGGCGCTGTCGCCGTTGAGAAGAAGGTAGAATTTGATCTTCGGCTCAGTACCCGAGGGACGGACGACGAGGCTGTTGTCTCCCTCGCATTCAAAGAAGAGAACGTTCGAGGAGGGAAGTCCCGTCGGAGCGGTCTCTCCCGTTTCGGTATCGGTGATGATGCCCGATTCGTAGTCGCGAAGAGCGAGGACCTTTTTGCCGCCGATCTCTTTGGGAGGATTCTTGCGGAGGGTATTCATCAGTTCCTTCATTCTGGCGGCGCCGTCAAGACCCTTCATGGTGACGTTCACGGTCTTTTCGGTGAAGGTGCCGTAGGTCTTATACATGGCAAGAAGTGCGTCGTAAAGCGTCATGCCCTTTGCCTTGTAGTAGGCTGCCATTTCGACGATGAGCATTGCGGCAACAACGGCATCCTTGTCTCGCGCGTAGGTGCCCTTCAGATAGCCGTAAGACTCCTCAAAGCCGAAGAGATAGTGACCGTCGCCCACGTCATCGTGATTCTTGATGACCTCGCCGATGAACTTGAAGCCCGTCAGAACGTTGTGAAGGGTGATATTGTGCGCGCGGGCGATCTTGGCGGCAAGCTCGGTCGTGACGATGGTCTTGACCGCATAGGGCTTTTCGGGCATGGTGCCGGTGTTTTCGTAAGCGGTGAGAATATAGTCGAGAAGAAGTGCGCCCACCTGGTTGCCCGTCATCGTGATAAAGCCGCCTTCGGCATTTCTGACGGCGATACCGACACGGTCGGCATCGGGGTCGGTGGCAAGCACAAGATCGCTTCCGACCTTACCCGCGAGGGAAATTCCGAGCGAAAGCGCTTCGGGATATTCGGGATTGGGGCTTTGTACCGAGGGAAAATCGCCGTCGATCACCATCTGCTCACCGACGGTATAGAGATGCTTGAGACCCGAGAGGCGAAGCACTTCGGGAACAAGACGGTGTCCGCAGCCGTGCAGAGGGGTGTAGACCACTTTAAGGCTGTCGGCAACGGCGGGAATGGCGTTTTTGTCGACTGCCTCTCCGATGACGTTCTGAATAAAGGCATCGTCAATGACCGTGCCGACGACCTCGATCTTGCCTTCCTTGACGGCGGTATCAAAATCCACTCTTCTGACGCCCTCGAAAATATCGGTGGCGGCAATCGATGCCGAGACGGTATCCGCCTGCTCCAGAGAGAGCTGAGCGCCGTCCTCCCAATAGGCCTTGTAGCCGTTGTATTCCTTGGGGTTATGCGACGCGGTGATGTTGACACCCGCTACCGTTTTAAGATAACGGATGGCAAAGGAGAGTACGGGCGTGGGGCGGAGAGAATCAAAATAATAGACCTTGATGCCGTTGGCGGCAAAGACCTCGGCGGTAACTCTTGCGAAAAGCTCACCCTGATTACGGCAGTCATGCGCAATGACGACGCCGTCCTTTTCGCGACCCTCTTTCAGGATCAGCGCGGCAAAGCCCTGGGTGGCGTGCGCGACGGTGTAGACGTTCATGGCGTTGGTGCCCGCTACCATCGTGCCGCGAAGACCTCCCGTGCCAAAGGCAAGGTAGGAGATAAAACGGAATTTGATCTCCTCTTCATCGAGCGAAAGAAGTTCCTTTTTGACGTCCTCAGCCACCTTGTCGGACGAGAGCCATTTCTGATATTCCTGTTTGTAATCCATGATCGTTATCTCCTTATCGGTATTTGAAATTTATGCTTCGGCAAGAGCTGCCTTGAGCGCCTGAGCAAGCTGATCGGGGCAGGAGGTATTCTTGAAGCCGCAGGTGAGACCCGAGAGGGTGTCAATGAGATCCTGTGCCTTCTGACCCTTGGCAAGGGCAGAGATGCCCTTCAGGTTGCCGTTGCAACCGCCGAGGAAGCTGACCGACTGAACGGTGTCGCCTTCAAGCTCGATCGTGATCTCGCGCGAGCAGGTGCCGCGCGTTTTGTAAACACAACGATCTTCTGTATGGCAGGGATACGTGTAGAGCCACCTACGAGGATAACCTCGTCGATCTGTCCG
>JAFVYN010000042.1 GCA_017508605.1 Clostridia bacterium | reverse complement strand
GGTCAAGCGGTTAAGACACCGCCCTTTCACGGCGGTAACATGGGTTCGATTCCCGTACGGGTCACCAAAAAAGATAACATCCGAACCAAAAGGTTCGGATGTTATCTTTTTATCCAAGCCGCAGGCTTGGCATGGAATCAATGCGCTTCTGCATTGTATGGAATCGCCAAAGGCGTATGGCATCACGCGTCTCCCTGCGGCTTGATTACATACGCGACTTCGTCGCAATTCCATGCCCCAACAAGTTGCGGATTCCATCCACGCCTTTGGCGTGATTTGGATCCGAAAGGAGAACGATACGGCAAAATAATTTTTGCTTGAATATTCCGAACAGTCATCCGCTTCACCAAAAACGAGTTGCATCTTTTGATGCGGCACGTTTTTTATTTTTGTGAGACGTACGGGAATCGAAGGGGAGCAGTGTTCCCGAACCAAAAAAGCTGATTCGACCGCAAGGGGTTGAATCAGCTTTTTCTTTTTTATTTGTCATGGCTTCAGCAAGGTCAGGATATCGTCTTTGAGATGTCTGACGATGGCGTCGACCGTGGGGAAGGGGTCAAGAGATAGGGTGACAACACGCGAGGGGATCTCGTAGCGGATCTCGAAGGTGTCGCGGAAGGCAATATATTTGCGGGCGTCCTCGATCGAAAGCGAGCGGGAGCGCGAGGCGTTTTCGGCGCGTTTTTCCGAAGAAGTGACGAAGTAATAGTTCCGTAGGGCATTGGGAAAGAGAAGAAAGCCCACCCTTCCGTCAATGAGAAGATTTTTATCCTTGGCATAGGCGAGGACACGGGCGGCAATATTTTCGTGGACCTCGGGATAGCCAGAGATGATGGAAAGCGCCTTTTCCAACTCTTGAAATTTTGCATTCCGAAAGGCGAGGATCACCGCCATATCGCTGCGATGCATTATGTCGATGGCATCACGGACGGCATCGTGTTCGCATAAAGAGGTGTGCCGATTCTGAAGAAAGCGATCAGCCAGATAGCGGAAGAGCGTTCCGATCGAGAAGAACTCCCATCCAAGCTCTTCGGCAAGCGTTCTCGCGACCGTGCTTTTTCCCTGGCAGGAAAATCCGTCGACGGTGATGATCATCAGTCTTCAAACAGATAGTGGTAAAGGTCGATGGGACTGCATCCGGTATCGCCCGCTTGCGTTGCGTTGATGAAGGGATTCTCGGGGCGGACGTGACAGTAGAAGCAGTTGACCATGCAGGGAACCTCCTTTGCCCAATGGAACCAGCTCGAGGTACAGATCATGGTCTGTCCGTCGGGGTTCTTCATCTGCATATAGGCGTGAGGGTCGGTCCATTCACTGCGGATACGGGAGGACTGAATGATAAAGCGCGCGAAGGAAACATCACCCTTGGTGACCTTGCCGCTGCCCTCAAAGCCCGTGAGTCTGACATAGCCGTCTTCCATAACGAAGTCAAAACCGAGGGCTTCGAGAACGTCGAGGTTGGTTGGCTCAAGCTCGGCAAAGGTGGTACAGATCCTGCCCGTGACATCGGTGACAAGGCAGGTGCATTTCGGACCGTCATTGACGCCGAGCTTTTCACAGTAGGCGTGGATCTCTTTTTTGAGATCGTCGTATTTGGTCTTGCTGTTATCCATCGAGGTGGGGTTGACATATCCGCCGTGCTTGAGAAGACGTCTGCCCTTGGCGGCAACCTCAACAATGGGGGCCAGCACCTCCATCGAATCGTTCTTGCCCGGAATCAAGGGGCGCACGTTGATGATGACCTTTTTGAAGCGCTTCGAGACACGAAGATAGTGGTCAAAGCGTTCCTCCATCGTCACGCCCTTCATTTCGTTGAGACCCGTGACGCCGCAGATGATCCAAAGATCGGGCGCGAGGTCATAGAGGGTGTCGAGCTGTTCGTCGGTGAGGATCCACTTGGTCGAGATCTCGATCTCACCCTGATAGCCCTGCGATTTCAGATAGCGGATCTTGTCAAGCGTGTTTTCCCACTGATTCGGCTGACAGGGATCGCCGAAGTGGGCGTTCAGGGAAATGGGAATGTTGGAAAGGGAATGTCTGATCCTTTGTTTCAGTTCGTGATCTACGGTTTTGATTGCCATAACAGCACCGTTCCTTTCTGTCTATCTCTTTGGTATATGGTTTATTCGGATATGTCGCCAATGGTTTTTTTGATGGGGAGGAGTTTTGTCGGCGGGACGGCGAGAAGTGAGATGCCGCAGCGGACAAGCTCGGGCAGTATTTCGGTGTCCTGCGCCAGCTCACCGCTGATACCAACCTCAATGCCGTTGGCATTGGCTCTTTCGATTACGTAGCGAAGGAGGGCTTTGACAGCTCTGTGACGGGGATCGTACAGCTCGCTGAGAGCGGGAGCCTGGCGGTCAGCCGCCAGAACGTACTGCGTGAGGTCATTGGTGCCGATGCTGAAAAAGTCGACCGATCTTGCAAGCTCGTCGCATAGGATCGCCGAGACGGGTGTCTCGATCATAATGCCGAGAGGAATGCTCTCCCGATACGGTTCGCCGCGCAGGGTCAACTCCTCCTCGGCCCTTCGGATCATAGCGCGCGCGGCGGTAATCTCCTCGGGGGAGGTGATCATCGGAAGCATAATGGCAAGATTGCCGTATGCCGAGGCGCGCAGGATGGCGCGAAGCTGCGTCAGAAACAGCTCGGGGCGCCTCAGGGACAGGCGGATGCCTCTGATTCCGAGGGCAGGATTCTCTTCGCTGTCAAGCGCAAAGTAGTCAGCCGTTTTGTCCGCCCCGATGTCGGCAGTGCGGATGACGGCGCGTCTTTTTCCCATGCGGGAAGCGATCGCGCGGTATACCTCGAACTGCTCGTCCTCGGTGGGATAGTCCTTGGCTTCCAAAAAGAGAAATTCGGTCTTGAAAAAGATGCCCTCCGCCCCGTTTTCGATGGCTTTCGTCAGATCGGACAGCTTGTTGACATTGGCGGCGAGGGTGATCTGTTTGCCGTTTTTCGTCAGGGTGGGGGTATTCACCAGCGCCCTGAGTTCTTCTTCCTCCCGTGCCCGATCTTGAAGGCGGGTATGATAGAAGGCAAGCGTCACGGCGTCAGGCTCGACGATGAGCGTGCCGCTGTCACCGTCGATGATCGCGGGGCTGCCGTGATATTCACGTGGGACCCGAATGCCGTACAGCGAGGGTGTTTCCATGCCCCTTGCGAGAATTGCCGCGTGGGCGGTTTCGGAGCAGCGGTGGAAAATGAAGGACGTGATGCCGCTCTTCAGACAGGCAAGCACCTCGGCGGGTGACAGCTCGTCAGCCGCGAGCAAGAGGGGGGTGTCGGCGGGCGCGATCGGGTATTGATGCTCTTTGATCACAAGCGTTCCTATGGCGATACCGCCGCTGATGACGGCGCCCTTGAAAATGACCGTATCACTCACCCCTTGATTTGTAGTCTTTCTTTACCTTGATTGTAGCATTTTTGTGTCAATTTGTCAAGAGTTTTTTACACTTGGAGGTCAGCGAGGGTCTTCATCGCTTTGTCTGAGAGCGGCGAGGAGCTTGTTGAAGATCATCTGATTGGGGTAGTAGCGGTAATCGGCAAAGATCTCGATGCCGCGCTTTTCATAGTATTCCAGGATCGCGGCGGCACAGGCGGCGGAGCGGCTCTCCCCGTAATCGCATTGCGCTGTGAGGGGCAGACCTTTCTGTACGGCGTTTTGGATGAAGCGGGCAAGGGCATCGGCTTCGGGAAAATAGCTCTCGAACGAAAGGGAAAAGCGAGGAAGGGCAATGGGGTCAAGGTCACGGACGGGAACGTAAAAGACATGCTCAAACGGGTAGCGGATGGGTGCTTTGTCGGGATCGTGAAAGGCGATCACGGCGGTATTCGGTAAGGTATTGTCCGAAAGTCGTCTGAGGGCTTCCTTACGGGACAGAACGGTGACGGTCATAAAGGACCTCCTTTTGTTTTTTTAAAGTATAGCATACTTTTTCGGAAATATCAAATAAAAACGGGTAATCAAAAGCGAGATGCCTCTTTCTCTCTTGACAGAGGAGAGGAGTCTGTGGTATACTGTCAAAAAAGAGTTGAAAAGATAGGAGATATCCTTATGAATTCCGAGATCCGCAAGCTGCTGGAAGCCCTTTCTCAAGGAAAGGTGTCGGTGGATGACGTGCTTCTCACATTGAAAAAGGACCCCTTTGACGATATTGATTTTGCCAAGATCGACACGCACCGTGCCATTCGCCAGGGAGTGCCCGAGGTGGTGTACGCCCCCGGCAAGACAAAAGAACAGCTCGATGGGATCGTGACGGCGATGAAGCGCGCGGGTCAGGAGATCATTCTTCTGACAAGACTTGACCGGGAGGCGGCTGCATATCTTATGAAGAAACACGTGATGCGCTATGATCCCGATTCCCGCCTTGGCGTTCTGGGAGATTTTCCCGAGCCTGACGGCATCGGAACGGTTCTTGTGGTGACGGCGGGGACGAGTGACATTCCTGTCGCGGAGGAGGCTGCTGTGACCCTTGAGGCGCTCGGCAACCGTGTGACAAGGATCTACGATCTCGGTGTCTCGACACCGCAGGCGCTGATCCATCACCTTCCCGATATTCTGACGGCGAGCGTGATCGTTGCCATCGCGGGAATGGAGGGCGCGCTTGCCTGCATTCTGGCGGGCTATGCCGACTGCCCCGTGATCGCCGTTCCGACGAGTATCGGCTACGGTGCTTCCTTTGGCGGCCTCGCGGCACTTCTTTCGATGCTGACCTCCTGCTCGAACGGAGTCTCCGTGGTGAATATCGACAACGGCTTCGGTGCGGGCTATCAGGCAAGCATGATCAATCACATGAAGACTCTTGACTGAGTTTTGATCGTGACGGCGGCAATTCTTTAGTGTTATACGGGCATTTCCACGGAAATGCCCGTATGTGTTTTAGCGTTTTTTCACAAGTGAAAGATAGGTGAAAAAACGGTTTTGTGTCTTTTTACAAAAAATAAAAAATTTTCAAAAAACTGTTGACAACGGGAAAAGAATGGTATATAATAACATACGGTTAGCAAAGGCTAACTTGCGACGCGCGGGATGGATTCCGCAAGAAAGGAGCACGGTATGACGCTGATGGAAGCCGTTTTAGGGCAGGAATATACGATCGAATCGATTGTGACCGGAGACGAAGAGCTTGAGGCGTTTCTGTTTTCCCTCGGATGTTACAGCGGTGAGACGATCACGGTGGTAACAAAGAAGAGAAGCGGTTGTGTCGTGTCCATCAAGGACGCGCGTTACAGCATTGACAAGCATCTGGCAGGAGTGATCCTTGTTAAGTAAGCCATAATAACGGTTCTTTTGCCATAGCAAGGTCAATGGATCGCACGGGATCTTGGTGCCCCCTTGCGATCTTGGTACGACGGCAGAGCTTGCCGTCGATCGTTTTTGCTTATTGGTTAGCCTATGCTAACCAATAGCAAGCGGTTGTTGACCCATAAGGGTTTACATAGAAAGTGGAGGAAACTATATGAGAATTGCGTTGACGGGCAACCCCAACTCGGGCAAGACCACGATGTATAATGCCTTGACGGGCAGAAACGAAAAGGTCGGCAACTGGGCGGGCGTTACCGTAGACAAGAAGGAGCATCCCATTAAAAAAGCGTTTTGGGATGGCCTTGCGGTTGGCGGCGAGGTAATTGCTGTTGACCTTCCCGGTGCGTATTCGATGTCACCGTTTACCAGCGAAGAGAGTGTTACCAGCTCTTACGTCAAGAACGAGAATCCCGATGTGATCATCAACATCGTGGACGCGACCAATCTGAGCCGCAGTCTGTTCTTTACAACACAGCTTCTTGAGCTTGGGATCCCCATGGTGGTAGCGCTCAACAAGAGCGATGTCAACGTGAAGAAGGAAACCGTGATCAACACGAAAGCGCTTTCCGAAAAGCTCGGCTGTCCCGTGGTCGACACCGTTTCGACATCGGCGAAGGGTCTTAAGGAATTGGTCTCGGCTGCGGTATCGAGGATCGGCGCTTCCCAGAATGCGCCTTACGTTCAGGGCGATATCGATCTTACCGATAAGGCGGTTGTCGAAAAGGCTGACCGTGAGCGCTTTGCCTTCGTCAACAAGATCGTGGAATCAGTCGAGACCCGTAAGGTCTTTACGAAGGACAAAAATATCGGCGATAAGATCGACGCGGTTCTCACCAACAAGTGGCTCGGTATTCCGATCTTTGCCGTTGTGATGTTCTTGGTCTTCCAGATCTCCCAGGTATGGCTCGGCGAATGGATCGCCAACGGCGTTGAGATCGGCGACACCTTTATCCCCGGTCTTGTCCCCCTGCTTGAGATGTTCCAGGAATGGGTAGCGGGACTTCTTGAAAACGCGCATCCCCTTCTGTCGGCGATCCTCGTTGACGGTGTGATCGGCGGTGTGGTTGCTGTTGTCGGCTTCTTACCGCTCGTGATGGTCATGTACTTCCTTATCGCGATCCTCGAGGACTGCGGTTATATGTCCCGTGTTGCCGTTGTGCTTGACCCCATCTTCAAGAAGGTCGGTCTTTCGGGCAAATCGGTCATTCCCTTTGTTATCACCGTCGGCTGTGCCGTTCCCGGTATCATGGCAAGCCGTACCATCCGCAACGAGCGTGAGAGAAGAGCGACCGCCATGCTCGCTCCCTTCATGCCCTGCGGCGCGAAGATCCCCGTGATCTCGCTGTTTGCGGGCGCGTTCTTCGATAACTCGGGTTGGGTCAGCACGCTGATGTACTTTCTCGGTATCGTTCTGATCTTCCTCGGCGCGCTTCTTGTCAACGCCATTGCGGGCTATAAGGCAAGAAAGTCCTACTTCATCATTGAGCTTCCCGAATACAAGGCGCCCTCCCTCTGGGGTGCGTTCAAGTCGATGTGCAGCCGCGGTTGGGCATATATCGTCAAGGCGGCTACCATCATCCTCCTTTGCAACATGGCGGTTCAGATCATGCAGACCTTTACCTGGTCCTTCACGGTTGCTGAAAATGCCGATCAGTCGATCCTTGCCTCGATCGCGTCTCCCTTTGCGTATCTCCTCGTTCCGATCGTGGGCGTTCTCTCCTGGCAGCTGGCAGCCGCCGCTGTGACGGGCTTTATTGCCAAGGAAAACGTTGTCGGTACGCTTGCCGTTTGCTTCGTCGGTCTTGAAAACCTGATTGACCTTGAAGAGCTTGCCATCCTGGAAGGCTCGGGTGCTGAGGTAGCGGGTATTCTCGCGATCTCCAAGATCGCAGCCCTCGCATATCTGATGTTCAATCTCTTCACGCCTCCTTGCTTTGCCGCGATCGGCGCGATGAATTCCGAAATGAAGAGCGCCAAGTGGCTCTGGGGCGGCATCGGTCTTCAGTTTGCCGTTGGCTATTCGACCGCTTACCTTGTCTATACCGTCGGTACGCTCTTCAGCGCTCCCGCAAGTCTGAACGTAGGCGCCGCGATTGCCGGTCTTTGCGGTGTTGCCGCCATGGTCGGAGTCATTGTTTATCTTATCATCCACACCAGAAAGAGCCTGAAGAAGGAATACGCTCTCGGCTCGAAATAATCCGAAATCATACAGGTGCTTACTATGGAACACGAGATCATTGTGAATCTTATCGTTATCGCCGTCCTGCTTCTGATCGTCGGCGCGATCGCTCTCTATCTGTATAAAGCCAAAAAGCGCGGAACGACCTGCATCGGCTGTCCGCATGCCAAGACCTGCAAAAGCCACCTTTGTTCTCTTCAGAAGAAAGAGAACGGTGACGACAGCACAAGATAAAGGTCGGTGATGGTATGACGGATGCCATTCTGATCGGTGTTCTCGTTGTTCTGTTTATCGCGGCGCTGCTTGCCGCGTCAAAGCATCTGAAACGAAAAAGCGGCTGTTGCGCCTCGTCCCGATATCAGCCCAAACGAAAAAAGCTTTCTCACGTGATCGCCGAAAAAACCTTTACGGTCAAGGGGATGCACTGTGAACACTGCCAAAGACGTGTTGAGGAAGCTGTCAACGATATCGTCGGTGTCGCCTGCCGTGTTGATCTGAAAAGCGGTATTGCCAAGGTCAGCTACGAAAGAGAGGTCGACGATCACGTGATCATCAAACGCATAGAGCAAGCGGGTTACACCGTATGTGGCTGATGATCACCCTCCGTAACTCTTTTTGAAACTTTATGTTGGGAAAACTCCGACGGTTTTTGAACTGCCGGAGTTTTTTCGTCAATAGATATTGCAATTTTTTTCTTTTGGTGTATAATGTGGGAGAAAGGAGTGATCGTATGACCGTTGTCTATGCCAAGAGACTCAATCTGCCCCAGAGCCTGATCCTGCGGCCCTCCCGCGCCTTTTTATCGCACGCGGCAAGACAGCTTCTTCGCTATGCCGCCAAAATGGAATACGGCGTCGATATTGAGAACTACGTTGAAAAGCGTACCCCGAGCGGCAAGCCCTATCTTGACGGCGCTCCTTTTTGCTTCAATCTTTCGCACAGCGGGGACTACGCGGTATGCGCGCTTTCCCAAACGGCGGTCGGTGTGGACATTGAAAAGATCGTGCCGATCTCCCTGAAGGTCATCCGCCGCTTTTTCGGACTCAGCGTTCTTTCCCCCGTTGAGCAGATGCGCCTCTGGACACGGTATGAAAGCTATGGCAAGATGGCGGGCTGCGGCATTCCCTATCCGAAGGGCAGTGAAAAGCCCTGCTTTTACAAGGAGTACCGTGCCATTGACCGCTATATGATCACAGTCGCCTCCGAGATCGATTCCTTTTGCGATCACATCATCCTGGTGGATGACGATGCCTTTCGTCTGATGCCTCCCACAGAATAGACTTTATCCGACAAAACAGGATAAAGTCTTTCTTTTTTTGCAAAAAATGGGGATGTTTATTTAAAAATTATTAAAAACACGGTCACATATACCAAGAATAATTGTGTTAAGATGTCCTTACCGAATACGATGAAAGGACATTGTGAAAATGAAAAAAATACTGATCGGATGCATGCTGACCCTACTTTTGGCGCTCATGCTGATCCTGACCTCCTGCTCCCGTGTACAGACGGCAGACACCACCGCAAACACCACCGACGGAGCGATCTCGGTGAACGGTACGCTTGATGAGTCCGACACGACCTCAGCCGATACCACGGTGCTGCCCGCCAAAACGACAGCAGCGACAACGACCGAAAGCCCCTTTGTTCCCGAACCGAAGCCCTATACCACCGTCGCGATCGCCAGCGGGGAAATGTACACAGGCTCTTTGATCGGGGTGGACAAGGAGCATCCCTACTGCTATCGCGTGACCTCGATGTATACTCCGCAGGAGCTGGATAAATTGAGCGAGGGGGAGCTGTCCGAGCTTGGATGGGTGTCGCTTTATCACAACAAGGACGGCAATTACTTACTGCGCTCCCGCCTTATTTATCTGAGGTCCGATGCCTACCGTGCCTTTACCGCCATGATGAGCGACTATGTTGCCAAGAGCGGCAACCGTGATGTGCAGGTGCGCTTCGGCTATCAGCTCATCAATTCCTCCCCCGATGTGACCTCGCTTTCGGACGAGAGGGCAACGGGTCTTGTGGTCGAGATCAACGTATTCACCGACGAGGGCACGTTTTCGATCGATCACGCCTCGAAGAAGAGCGCCTATTTTATGTGGTTTTCCGAGCATTGCCATAAATACGGCTTTATCATGACTGCCGAAAGCGGTATGCTCCGTTACGTGGGCATTCCGCACGCCACGTATATCAGGGAGAAGGGATTGACGCTCTCAGAATATCTCTTGCTTGTCTCACAGCACACCTTTGACGAGCCTCTGACCTTTACCGATGCCACGGGTGTCCTGTGGCGGGTATACGGTGTGGCGGTGGAAAACGGCTCGCTGACGGCGATCCCCGTCAAGGACGGCTCGGTCTATCTGATCTCGGGTGATAATCAAAGGGGCTTTATTGTCGCAAGCCGTGACGCTTAACGTCCTTACCAAATAGCCTGTTCCGATGGGGTGATATCCTTAGCGGAGGGTTGACAAATTGTCAAAAGCGCAAGCATCGCATTTGACCGGTCGAATGCAAATGGGCTAAGCCAAAACCCTTATTACAAACAAAAAAGAGAGAACAACGGTTTATAGCTGAAAGTTCTCTCTTTTCTGCTTTGTGAAGTTTTTGCTATCGCAAAAGTGAAGTTGCTACGCAGTGAAGTTTGTGCTACGCACAAGTGAAGTTAAGTTTGCCCATCACTTCGCCGTCAGGCGAAACTTCACTCACGAAGTGAACTTCACTATCAGAGATAACTTCACTTGCCCAAAGGGCAAACTTAGTTAGCGTGATACTCCGTTAAGAGTATCACGCTATGAGGCGGGCTGTTTTCTCTTGACAAGGGCGTAAAAAGGAATATAATAAAAGTAAGAAAAAAAAAGACGGAGAAACACAATGGCAGGGTTTATCTATTCCGATACCAATAAGCGCTATCATACGCTGGATTACGAGATGAAGCACACCTTCGGGACGAAGGTGTATAAGGTGCCGCTCGACGCGGGCTTTACTTGTCCGAATCTTGACGGACGGGTGGCGTTTGGCGGCTGTACATACTGTTCAGGGCGAGGAAGCGGCGACTTTGCGCCCTCATCCCTCATGCCGCTCGATAAGCAGTACGAAGCTTCGCGCTCGGTGTATCTCGCGAAATGTCCGCATGCCCGCTTCATTCCGTATTTTCAGGCGCATACCAACACCTATGCCCCTCTTCCGGTGCTGAAGGAGGTGTTTGAAGCGGCACTGCTTTTTCCGGGTGCCGTCGGGCTTTCGGTCGCGACCCGTGCCGACTGCCTGCCCGATGACGTGGTTGACTATCTGAAAGAGCT
Source organism: Clostridia bacterium (assembly GCA_017508605.1). Taxonomy (GTDB): domain Bacteria; phylum Bacillota; class Clostridia; order Oscillospirales; family CAG-272; genus RGIG1993. The sequence goes on along the minus strand of JAFVYN010000042.1, from coordinate 3,083 downwards.
GAACGAGCGCACCTATCTCACGGTGGAGCTTGGGCTTCAGAGTGTTCATGACAAAACGGCAGAGCGGATCAACCGCGGGCATGATTATAAGACCTTTCTTGAGGGCTATCACAAGCTTTCGGGTCTGAGACGGACGGTGCATCTGATCGACTATCTGCCCGGTGAGGATCATGCCATGATGATGGCGAGTGCCAAAGAGGTCGCGCGCCTTCGTCCTTATGCCGTGAAGCTGCATTTACTGTATATCATGGAGGGAACGAAAATGGCTGAGGAATACCGCGAAGGCGGTGTGTACGTGCCAACACGGGAGGAGTACGTGAAGACGGTGGTCGATCAGCTTGAGGTATTGCCGCCCGAGACCGTGATCGCGCGGCTGACGGGGGACGCGCCGAGGGAGCTACTTATTGAACCGCGCTTCAGCCGTGATAAACGCGCGATTCTCAACGCCATTGATAAAGAATTTGCAAGCCGTGGAACACATCAGGGAATTTTTTGTTGAGATTGCACAAAAAACAAAGAGAATTTTCGGTATCGTCAAAATGACGAAGTTCACAAATCTTATTGCAATATTGGATTTTTTATTGTATAATATTGCATATGTGAGTTTCAAACCGACTCATTTATGGAATATCCACGACAAAAGGAGACTAATATCATGGCGACTTATACCACAAAACAAGTCAGAAACGTAGCCCTGCTCGGTCATGGCGGCAGCGGCAAGACCTCCCTTGCGGAAGCAATGCTCTATATGGCTAAGGCAACCGACCGCCTTGGCAAGCCCTCCGACGGCAATACGGTTTGCGACTATGATCCCGAAGAGATCAAGAGACAGTTTTCCATCAATCTCACCCTTGCTCATTTTGACTGGAAGGGTACTAAAATAAATCTGATCGACACTCCCGGCTTCCTCGATTTCGAGGGTGAGGTTCAGGCGGCGCTCCGTGTTTGCGGCTCGGCGCTCTTTACCGTTGACGCCAAAGCAGGCGTTGAAGTCGGTACCGAGATCGCTTGGGAAAGAGCGGTTCGCGCGGGTGTTCCGAAAGCGATCTTCATCAATAAATATGACGATCCCGAAGCCAATTACGGCAAGGTCATCGCACAGCTCAAGGAAAAGTTCGGCACTTCGATCTGCCCGATGCTCATTCCCGCTGAAAAGGGTGCGCTCATCAACCTGATCGAGCTGAAGAAGTATACCTATGACAAGAGCGGCAAGCGTACTGAAGTAGACGCTGATCCCGCTGACGTTGAAGAATACCGCGATCAGTTCTTCGAAGCTGTTGCTATGGTTTCGGATGAACTCATGATGAAATATTTTGACGGCGAAGAGATTACCAAGGAAGAAGCGGTAGAAGCGCTTCAGAACGGTATCATTTCGGGTACCATTACCCCCGTTTACTGCGGCTCCGCGACACAGCTTTGGGGCGTTGTCGCGCTGATGGACTCGATGGTCGACTCCTTCCCCTATCCCGACAAGAAGAAGGTCGAAAAGATCCTTCGCGGCGGCGAGTATACCACGATGCCCATCGAAAGAGAAGGTACGCCTTCGATCTTTGCGTTCAAGACCGTGATTGACCAGTTCGGTAAGACGACGTACTTCAAGGTCATGTCGGGTGAGCTTACCGCGGGTACGGTGCTGAAGAACATGCGTACCGGTACGAGCGAAAAGTTCTCGAAGCTTTACATCGTTCGCGGCAGAAAGCAGACCGAAGTCGACGCCCTTTGTTGCGGCGATATCGGTGCTGTTACCAAGCTTGTTGACACCGAAGCCAACGATACGCTTTCGGCTGTTGAAGTTGATTTCCGTTTCACGAGAATCCACTATATCGAGCCTTATTACACCATGGCAGTTGTTCCCGTTACCAAGGGCGAGGAAGATAAGCTTGCTCAGGGTATCGCAAGACTCTGTGAAGAAGATAAGACGCTGAAATTCGAAAGCAATCCCGAAACCCGTCAGATGCTCCTTTCGGGTCTTGGCGATATGCAGCTTGATGTTGTTCTCTCCCGTCTGAAGGCGAAGAGCGGCGTTCAGGCGAAGTACGTAACGCCCAAGATCGCGTACCGCGAGACCATCCGCAGAAGCGTTCAGGTCGAAGGTAAGCATAAGAAGCAGTCGGGCGGTCACGGTCAGTACGGTCACGTTAAGATCACCTTCTCGCCCGGTGAGGACGAGGGTCTGACCTTCACGACCTCGGTCGTGGGCGGCGCGGTTCCGAAGAACTATTTCCCCGCAGTCGAAAAGGGTCTTCAGGAAGCTATGATGAAGGGCGTTCTTGCCGGTTATCCCGTGGTTAACCTGGCGGCTGACCTCTTTGACGGTTCGTATCACGACGTTGACTCGAACGAGCTTTCCTTCAAGATGGCGGCAAGCATTGCGTATAAGGAAGGTCTTCCCAAGGCAAATCCCGTTCTGCTTGAGCCGGTTGGTACGCTTCTCGTTACCATTCCCGAGTCCGCTTCGGGTTCGATCATGGGTGATCTCAACGGTAAGCGCCGCGGCAGTGTTCTCGGTATGAATCCCTCCGAGACCCGTCCCGGTTATACCGTGATCGAGGCAGAAGTGCCGAAGGCTGAAATGGCTGACTATACGATCTCTCTCCGCGCTATGACGCAGGGTAAGGGCTCGTTCACGTATAAGGTGATCCGTTATGACGAAGTCCCCGGCAATATCGCGCAGAAGATCATTGCCGAAGCCAAGGCTAATGCAGCTGAATAACAGCTGCCGCTGAATAACAGCTGCCGCTGAATAACAGCTGCCGCTGAATAACAGCTGCAACTGAATCATGTGCCGCAGAATGGCGGCGAATACAATTCAAAACCGCTTTCATGTTTTCGTATGAAAATGTGAAAGCGGTTCTTTTTTTATGGTGTTTGTAAACAAATTGTAAACATTTGGATTTTTTTGATTTCATTTTGGTTTTTTTATCGTCTATATAGGTGGAGGGGTTTTCAGAGGGGTGAAAAAACGAGTTTGTAAACAAAATGTAAACGATTTTAAAAACTTGTCACCAAATTGAAATTTTGGTGTCTATATAGGTGAAGGGCACTTCAGAAGGGCGAGAAAATTGAGTTTGTAAACAAAATGT
>JAFVYN010000041.1 GCA_017508605.1 Clostridia bacterium | reverse complement strand
CCGAGAGCAGCGAAAGCTCCCGATCGGGGAAAATGGGAAACTGCTGATTGGTTTCGCTTCTCAGAAGGAAGGGAATGCCGAGAGTTTCGAAAGCGTCGCGGATGCGGAGAGCTTTGCGGTTGGCTTCCCGCGAGGTTTTAAAATAGAGATCATTTTCAAGCAGTGCCGTGAACTGTACCCCGAGAAGGCGGCCCTTGGCGGTCAGTGCCCCGCTTTGCTTGATGGAATAACGGAAATTGACCTTGAGACGGTCATTGGTGATTACGAGCGCTTCTCCGAAGAGTGCGCCGTGCTTCGTGCCGCCGATCGTGAAGGCGTCGCAGTAACGGGCGAGGTCCGAAAGACTCAGATCGTTACTTTCGGCGGTCAGAGCGTATCCGAGACGCGCGCCGTCGAGGAAGAGATACATGCCGCATTTACGGCAGACCTCACTGATGGCTTCAAGCTCATCCTTGTGATAGATCGCGCCGTATTCCGTGGGGTTGGTTATGTATACGGTGCCCGGCTGTACGGTATGCTCGTGATTGGGATCGGCGTAGTGTGCATCGAAAAGTCGGCGGATCTCTTCAGCGGAGATCTTACCGTCCTGGGAGGGAATCGTGAGGATCTTATGCCCTCTTGCTTCCATTGCTCCGGTCTCGTGAACGTGAATATGACCGACCGAGGAGGATACCACACCCTGATACGGCATCAACGAGGAGGCAAGAAATGTGACATTGGCAATGGTTCCGCCCGGGAGAAAATGGACCGCGGCACGGTTGCTCTGACAGAGCTTTTTGATTATGGCGCGCGCTTCTTCGCAGTGGTAATCTTCGGAATACACGTTGGTGCGTTCGTTATTGGTGAGGAGCAGTGCTTCCATCACCTCGGGAAGCGCGCCGTCACAGTAATCGTTTTCAAAACGGATCAAGGGGGAGGGAATAAGTTCCATGGCATTCTCCATTGTATTACAAAATAGTTGATAATTCGAGTTTAAATGGCGTATCCGCCGTCCACGCCAAGAATCTGCCCCGTGATAAACGAGGCGCGATCTGACGCGAGAAAATAGATCGCTTCGGCAACTTCACAGGGCTTACCGATGCGGCACAGCGGCGTTTCGTCGCAAAGCGCACGGCGGGTACTTTCGTCGAGCGCTTGATTCATCGGAGTATCGATCACGCCCGGTTCAACGCAGTTGACGGTGATGTCGGAAGGACCGAGCTCTTTGGCAAGGGCTTTCGTAAAGCCTTCAATTCCAGCCTTGGCGGCGGAATAATGTACCTCGCAGGAAGCGCCAACCTTGCCCCACATCGAGCCTACGTTGACGATCCTGCCCTTATGACGGCGGATCATATGGGGGACGACCTCACGGGTGATACAGAATACCGAGGAGAGATTGGTGTTGATCATTCTGCTCCAGTCTTCGTCTGAAAGATCGGTAAAAAGCTTGATCTCGGCAATGCCGACGCAGTTGACAAGTATATCGATCGCGCCGCCGAGAAGTTTAATCGCCTGCTCGACACAGCGGCTGACGGAGGTACGGTCGGTGACGTCGCAAGAGATGGCTTTAGCGCCGGTCGCGGTGGCAATCGATGCGGCTTCGGCTGAGGAGCGATGATAGGTGAATACAACAAGGTGACCTTTTTGCGCGAATTTTTCAACGGTGGCGCGTCCGATACCACCCGATCCGCCAATGATGAGTACACGCTTCATATCGGATATCCTTTTCTTGATAATTTCAGTTTTCGGTCGGGGCGGGATGCTTGACTCTCGGTTTTTCAAGAGAGATCCTGCCGATTTTTCCGCTTCTCAATTCATCGAGCAGCATCAGTGCCGTGCGTTCGGTATTGACGTCGCCGCCCTTGACGAGAAAGCCGCGTTTTCTACCCACGGCCTCGAGCAGATCGTAGCCGTCATACCCCTCACGCATATCATCGGGAAGGTTATAGCGGGCAAAAAAAGCATCGGGATCGATCGCAACGAGGCGCTGACAGAGTGCTGTGGCAAGCTCCTCCACGTCGAGGATCTGATCCTTGATCGCGCCCGTCATGGCGAGGTTTTCGGCGACTGTGCGCTCTTCGAATTTTGGCCAAAGTACACCGGGCATATCGAGAAGCTCAAGACGGTAGGGTGTTTTGACCCATTGTTTGTCAACCGTGACACCGGGGCGGTCTTCGACGCGGGCTTTTTTTGCGCCCGTGATCTTATTGATAAAGGAAGACTTTCCGACATTCGGAATACCGACGACCATGGCGCGGAGGGCTTTGCCGCTGATTCCTTTGGCTGCCCATTTTTCAAGTGTTGCGGCACAGAGGCGCTGCAGCTCGGGAACGATCTCGTTCATGCCGGCTCCCGTGACAAAATCGCAGATGAGACATCCGCGTTCCTTCGCTTCGAAATATTGCTTCCACTGTGAGGTGACGGTAGGGTTGGCGAGAGTGGATTTGGATAAAAGAACCAGTCTGGGCTTATCGCCGCAGATCTTATCGATCTCGGGATTTTGAGAGGAGCGGGGGATACGGGCATCGAGGATCTCGATGACGGCATCGACAAGGGGAAGGCATTCCGCCATCATACGGCGTGTTTTTGCCATATGACCGGGAAACCACTGAATGATCTTGGAGGGCATACTGTAGTCCTTTCTAACGAATGTTATGTCGGTTTGATATGTCAGTTCAGCTCGCCCATTGAGGAGAAGGGCAGCAGGCGGTAAACGACTTCGCCAATGACGTGGCGTTCGTCGATAAAGCCGAGGGTACGGCTGTCTTTGGAGTTCTGACGGTTATCACCGAGAACGAATATGTGATGCTCGGGCACGGTTGCTTCATAGATCTCGTGCATCGGGTCGACTTTTTCAAAATAGGTAGGGGTAAAATACAGCTCCATGACGTAGCTTTTATCGGTTTCGTCAAGATAAGGTTCGTCAAGACGCTTGCCGTTGACAAAGATCTCCCAGGTCTCAAAATTGATGCGTATCGTTTGACCCGAAGTGGCGATGACACGCTTGACCAGGGGCTTGCGCAGATCGTCAAGAGGGGTCTGAATGATCACGATGTCGCCACTTTCGGGAGTGAAGCCGATCTCGCTGAGGATCAACACGTCTCCGCTATGCAGTGTGGGGAGCATGGAATCGCCGCTGACGGGAGAGTGGCGGATGAAGAACGTCATGATCAGAAGAACGGCGACAAGAGAGATCGCGAAAAGCTCAAGCCATTCGAAGACAGCGTGCGCGATCGGAACGGTCGGCTCGGTCTTCTTTTCGGTTGTTTCAGTTGTCAGCTGTTCTTGGTCGGTGCTATCTTCCTTTGATTGCAGGGTGGGTACGTCTTCGCTGAAGAGAAGGTCAAAGAGTTCGGTGAGGGTTGCTTCGTCCTTGTCTGTCGGAAATGACGCATGAAAGGTGTAGGGAAGATGATCGGCAGGCGGGCAAAGGAGTGTAAGACAGTCGACACCGTCGGGCAGAGTTTCATAAACCGTTTCGGAAATCATGATAACGGTGTCGGTGGTGAGGAATTTTTGGCAAAGCGCTTCCGGAGAACGCTCACTCTGATCGAGAAAAATAACGGTATCCGTCCCGTTGGAAAGCGCGCGGGAGAGAGACTCGTTGTCACTGCAGAAAAGAGGAGCTGTCGGATCTTTGCGGGTAAGCTCGGTTCGGACGAGAGAAAGAAGCCCATCTTCATTTTGCTCAGGCAGGCGAAGGATCTTTTGGGGCTTGCTTCCCGCGGTGAAAGCGGGGGCGGTTTCGGTGAGGTCTTGAGAGATGCGTGTGATCAAGATGAGGCGTTTCATAGGCTTTCATATCCTTTTTGCTGTAATAGATTAAGGTATAAGCTTTCGTATCGTTTTGCCATGGTATCGGCGCGGTAGAAAGCGGAAAATCGAGCGAAAGAGGCTTTTCCGAAGCTTTTTTGCAGAGCGGGATCGGATAGGATCATCATGGCGTCGGCAAGCTCTGATGCACTACTTTGCTTTACCAATATGCCATTATACCCATCGGTGACCATTGAAGGGTTGCCGCCGTAGTCGGTAGCGATCACGGGAAGAGAGAGGCTCATGGCTTCGGCGATCGCAAGAGAGGTTGCCTCGCTTCCCACCGAACAGTTTACATAGAGATCTGCCGCGTTTAAAAAGGGTGTAACGTCGCTGACAAACCCGCAGAAATGCGTGCGGTCGGTGACGTTCAAAGCCTTGGCGAGTGATTTCAGTGCCTGCTGTTCACTACCTGTTCCGACGATCAGCGCGTGATACGGGGTATTTCTTTCTTTAAGCAGGGATAGCGCGCGAATCAGCGTGGCGACATCCTTGTCTTTTTCGAGCCGAACGCAGATCACGGCAACCGGTTCGTTTGGAATGCGGTAGTATTCCCGTACCTGCCTTCCGAGATCGGCATTTCTTCCGATGGGGGCGACACCGTTTTCGATAACGGTGATGCGGTTGCTGTCCCGCCCCATGGCAACGAGATTGTGTTTGGCGGCAAACGCGACGGCGACGGCACGCGGCGAGAGTAGCTGTGAGAAGAGACGGGATGCCCATCTTACAGGCGTGAGGCGATAGAGTGAAGAGGGCGGATATACGCAGTGACGGGTGTACAGCCTGACGGGAACACGGAGTAAGAATGCGGCAAGTCTCGATGAAAGGGATGCAGAGGTGTTAACGAGATCGGGGCGAAGTTTTAAAATGAGTCTTATTGCACTGAGAGTGTTGGTGAGGGAAAAGGATCGGTCGGTACCCAGATCCCAGACAGGATAGCCGAGAGTGAGGATCTCATTTTTGAGCGCAGCATGTTTGGGGAGTGCTACGTGTATATCAAAGGCATCACGGTCGGCGTTTTTCAGATACGTGAGAAGCCAACGTCCCGCACCGCCGATATTACGGTCGGAAAGAACCAATAGAATGCGCGGCTTACTGTGGATCGGCTTGGATGCTACTGTCATAACGGCGAAGGCAAGGCGGAGAAAGGCAGCAAGCGTGAAATAAAAGGGAATGGACAGAAGCGATCTGATCCCGAACAGGGTGTGCAGAATACCGACGGACAGAATGGCGAGAAGATTGCCGATGGCGATATGCGGTGTCTGATTCCGTAGATAAGCGAAGTCTGAAAGAAGAGAGGAAAGTGTCAGCGCAATCACGGAGGGCGCATAAAGGGAAAGCATGGTGGCGATCCTATGAAGATCGCTTTCGCTGAAGGCGTTTCCCCGATACAGGATCCGAACGATCAGCGGCGAAAATACGATCATGAGAGCACTGATCAACGCAGAGATAACGAGCAGAGAGAAAAAGATAGGGCGCAGCGTTTTTATTTTATTACGGGAGCGCGCCATGGCAGCGTAATACGTGGCGTGGGTGACAGAAATCAAAAGCGCCGCAGTAAGCAGTGTCAGTCTGCCCGCGTAGGCATTCAGACTGACGCCCACGCTTCCCGCAAGCTCAGCGGAGGAGAGAGCGGTGAAAAGCGTCAGAATGGGTATAAAGGTTCCCGAGAGAACCACCCAGACTGCCCGTATCAAAGAGCGCCCGGAGAAGCGAAATCGAGGCGGTACGGCAAGAGAAAGCTTGTGACGCCGTCCAAGCAGACCGACAAGAGCGGCAAGCAAAAGAAGATCGAGCAGAGCGAGGATCACCGAAAGAGAGAAAGCGGTGATGAGATCAGAAAGCGCGATCGAGGACAGCAGACTGAAAAGGGAGGAAAGGCAGTAGAGAAGGGCTGCCGTGACCGATCCGTTTTCGGCTTGCAGGACGCCTACGAAAAGAGAAGAGAGCGAGAGTGTGACTCTGCCGAGAGACTGTATGCGAAGGGCGGGTGCCGTTGCCATGATCAAGGCGCTGTTATGCTCCGGCAAACAGAGAGAAAGGATGCCTTTGGGAAAGAGAAGCAGGGGCAGATAAAGAATCAGTCCCGCGAGAAATACCGGCACGATCTCAGAAGAGAGAAATCGATCACGCTTATCGGGTGCAAGATGGTCGCGGTGAACGTATGCGGGAATAAACATGGACGCGATCACGGTGCTGATAAAGGTATCATACACGAAAGCGCTGACGGTAACGGCAAGCTCGAATGCCGCCGCCTCCTTTGTGCTACCCCAGACCCCGGAAAGATATACCGTGCGCAAAAGCCCGAAAAGACGGGTGAGGGCAATCAGGATAAACAAGGGGACTGAGGGAGGAATTTTTCTCATGGGCATACGAATCCTTTTATCATTTTATCATATTATTTTTCAAAAGTAAAGTGCTAATTCAAAAAGCTTTGAGAAAAAATGCTGAAAATCACGTGATCTGTCAGAACAAAAGATGCTAAAGCTGTGTGCAGGTTACTTCAAGATGAATGTGACAAAGATAGTAAGCGGTTTTTGTTTGAAAAAACCAAAAATTCGTCAAGAAAAACAAAAATACCTCTTGACTTTTGTGCAAGAGTGTAGTATAATGCGGACTTGTGTGATTAAAACGCACAACGATTGGACGATAGGAGAATATCATGATTCCGATACTGAGGGCGCTCGTCCTTATGCTCTTTGCCGTGTTTGCGGTGAAGCTTGCGTGCCGTAGGGAAGAGTGCCGTACAACATATCGCTTGATCCTCGCCTTTGTGGCGGTGGGCGCGACGACCTTCGTTTCCGAAGAGGCTTTTTGGCTTCAGGCACTTCTCGGAGTGCTTACCTTCATTCTTCTGACAGTAGTGACCCACATTACGGTTTCACACGCTGCGCAGGAAGAGAAAAACGAGGGTGAAACGAGACAAAAGCGCGATTTTTAAGACGTTAGTCTGACATTTCGCGTTTTGACGGTTACATCACGTCTTTTTGTAAGATTTTTCTGTATTTTTTATAAAAAAGTTAGAAAAAGGTCTTGCATTCTTTGAAAAGATGTGTTATAATAACATCCGCTTGTGTTGTCGGAACATAACAACACGCGATTCGGGCAGTCCGCTGCGAAGCTCCGCAAGAATGCCGAAATATTAAAGGAGGAAGCCACAATGGATCTTATCAAGGCTTTTACAGAAGAGCAGCTTAAAGCAGAAGTTCCCTCGTTCAAGGTTGGTGATACCGTTCGCGTTCACAACAGAATCAAAGAGGGTTCGAGAGAAAGAATTCAGCTTTTTGAAGGCACCGTTATTGCAAAGAGAGGCGGAGGTATCTCCGAAACCTTCACTGTAAGACGTGTTGCTTACGGCGTTGGTGTCGAAAAGACGTTCCCGCTCCACTCGCCTTTTGTTGAAAAGGTTGAGGTCACCAGAAAGGGTAAAGTTCGCCGCGCGAAGCTTTACTATCTCCGTGACAGAGTCGGTAAGTACGCAAAGGTCAAAGAGTCTATCTGACGATCGGGCAGCCTGAGGGCATTGCCCTCAGGCTCTCGCGTTTGACTCAGTACAAGCCGAACCCCTTCCTACACGGTAGGAAAACCCATGACGGATACCCAAGTAAGCGTCGGGAGTCTTACGAAAGTCTTATTTGGTCAAGACGTCAATGAAATTATTTAGAATTGAGGTGTCAAAAAATGAAGACCGGAATCCATCCCAAGTATAGTGAGACCGTAATCAAGTGCGCTTGCGGCGAAGAAGTTACCACCCGTTCGACCAAGGGCGGCGTGATCCGTGTTGAAATCTGCTCGAAGTGCCATCCGTTCTTTACCGGCAAACAGAAGTTTGTTGATGCCGGCGGACGTGTTGACAAGTTCAAGAAGCGTTTGCAGGGAACTCAGAAGTAATCGAACTTTTTCGTTCCATACTGACTTAAATTGGCGGTTGCATCGAAGCATCCGCCTTTTTTCGTCTCAAATCAGAAGGGAGTGATCCTATGGAGACTATGATCTCTCAGCAGGAAAATGAAATCATGCGTGCGATCCTGTGCGCTGTTATGACACCTGAACAGGATGAAAATGAAATTGCCGTATCACTCGGCGAATTGGAGCGCCTTCTTGAAACCGCGGGGGGCGAGCTTTTTGCCCAGGTCATACAGGCAAGGCAGAATCCCGACAATGCCACCTATCTCGGTAAAGGTAAGATCGAAGAGATCGGACATCTTTGCCGTGATCACGACGTACATCTTGTGATCTGTGACGATGAGCTTTCGCCGGCGCAGATCAAGAATATGGAGGATGCACTTTCCGACGCGATCGGAGACGAGGAGTTCGAGATCCGTGTGATCGATCGCTCGATGCTGATCCTTGACATTTTCGCGCTTCACGCGGTCAGCGGAGAGGGTAAATTGCAGGTCGAGCTTGCGCAGCTTCGCTATTCTGTCCCCCGTCTTTACGGAAAGGGTAAGTCTATGTCCCGTCTTGGCGGCGGTATCGGTACAAGAGGTCCCGGTGAAAGTCAGCTGGAAAAGGACAGACGTCATATCAAGCGCCGTATCCTTGCTCTTGAGGAGCAACTGGCAGAGCTTGTTAAAAGCCGTGCGGTCAGAAGAAGCCGCCGCGACAATTCGGGCGTATTTAGAGCATCCATTGTCGGATATACCAACGCGGGAAAAAGTACGCTTCTCAACCGTCTGACCGATGCCGGTATTCTTGCGGAGGATAAGCTGTTTGCGACACTTGACACCACAACGAGAAAGTTTGAATTGCCGAGCGGAAGGGAAATGCTTCTCACCGACACGGTTGGATTTATTCGCAATCTGCCCCATCATCTGATCGAGGCGTTCAAGAGTACACTCGAGGAAGCCAAGTACACTGACGCCCTGATCATTGTGATCGATGCCTCTGACCCCGAATGTGTCTCGCAGCTTGAGGTGACTGAAAAGCTGCTGTACGATCTCGGTGTTACCGATAAACCTACCTTGTATGTTCTTAACAAATGCGATATCGCGATGACGGTTCCCGAAGAATTGACGGCGCGCGCCAACAAGGATCGGGTCATTCCGATCTCCGCGCTTGACGGCAGGGGAGTTTCGGCGCTTGTTGAGGCGCTTGAGGCTCTGGCGGTGGGCGGCAGAAAGATGTACTGCCTGAAGGTCCCTACCTATGAGATGGGTGTGATCAACAAGCTTTATAATCTTTCGATGATCGAGGATGTGGAATACTTCGACGGATATGCCCGTGTGATCGCTACAATGGATGAAAAAACGGCAGGTCAGCTGCGCCGCTTTATTGTCTTGCCTAAAAAACAAGATGACGAAGAAAACAGTTGAGAACGGTTAAAAACAAGGCTACAATGTTTAACAAAATAGTTGAATGGAGCAAATATGGAGCTGTACGTTACCCTGGGGAAAGACGGTGAATCCTATCTTGAAGTCAAAAGAAGCGAGTTTTTAGGATACGCTTCTCATGTAACAACCGAAAAAGACGCGCGCGCTTTTGTAGACAAGATCCGAAAGAAGCATGCGGATGCAAGACACAACGTGTATGCCTACATCCTTTCCGAAAATAATATCATCCGTTATTCCGATGACGGCGAGCCGCAGGGGACGGCAGGGCTTCCGGTACTTGATATTCTCAGAAAGGGTGGCATTACCGACGCTGTGATCGTGGTCACACGGTATTTCGGAGGCACGCTTCTCGGAACGGGCGGATTGGTTCATGCCTATTCTTCGGCTGCCAAGGAAGCGGTGGAGGATGCAGGGAAAATTACGCTTGTTCCGTATGAAGAATACCGTCTGACGGTAAGCTATCCTTTTTTTCAGAAGATCCCGATTCTGTTCAAGGGGTATCCGATCATCATTGACAGTACGGAATTTGAGGCTGAGGTTGTGATCACGCTTGCTATCAAGTCCGGGCATTTTGATAGGTTGGCAACGGCGTTAAAGGATGCTTCCTCGGGAAAGGCGAAGATCGAAAAGCTCGGTACACGGATGGACGCAGAATCATTACCCGAAACCTGATTTTGGGAGGGAATCCACCTTTTTTGTGACGGTTTTGTGTTATCTTGATAGAAATACGGTGAAAACTCCTTTGAAAGAGGAGTTTTCCGTTTTTTTGCGTATCTTATTAATGAATATTTATAAAAGCGTTCCGAACGGAAAACGGCATACCACTTCGATCAAGCTTTTTTATGCCGGATCAGAAAGGATGTGGATTCATGACGATCAAAGAGATGCTGGAAAAACGGGAAGATGATATCCTGTCTCCTTACGCATCCCGTTCACGGTATACCAAAGGGCGTGCTTCGCCGCTGTCACACGATGACATGCGTACCGAATATCAAAGAGACCGTGACCGTATCATTCATTGCAAGGCGTTTCGTCGCCTGATGCACAAAACACAGGTGTTTTTGTCACCCGAACATGACCATTATCGTACCCGTCTGACACATACTCTTGAGGTGGCGCAGATCGGCAGGACGATCGCGCGCTCGCTGAAGTTAAACGAAGATCTTTGTGAGGCAATTGCGCTGGGTCACGATTTGGGACATACCCCCTTCGGTCATGCCGGGGAACGTGTACTGCAGCGGTGTTATGATCCTGCTTTCGATCACTGTAAGCAATCGCTTCGTGTGGTGGAAAAGCTTGAGAATCTGAATCTGACCTATGAGGTCAGAAATGGCATCCTCTGTCATGCCGGGTCGGCTCTGGCTGATACCAATGAAGGCATTATCGTCAAATTTGCCGACCGTATTGCTTACATCAATCATGACATTGATGATGCTCTTCGGGCGGGGATTCTGAAGGCGGACGCACTCCCGAGAGAGCTTTGCGACGTCCTCGGCCACAGCCATGGAGACCGCATCGATACCATGGTTCAATCGGTGATCCGCGCGAGCACGGACAAGCCGACGGTAATGATGGAGCCTCATATTTATGATGCTACAATGAAGCTGCGCGCCTTTCTTTTTGAAAACGTGTATACCAATCCGGAAGCCAAGGGCGAAGAGGGAAGAGCGGAGGCGCTTCTCGAGGCGCTTTACCACTATTTTATCGCCCATCCGTTTGAGATGCCTGATGAATATCAGCCAACGGTAGAGCAAGAGGGTGTTCCCCGTGCCGTTTCGGATTATTTGTCCGGTATGACCGACCGCTACGCGATCAATTTGTATAAGTCGATCTTCATTCCCCGTGTCTGGGGACAGAAGACCTGACAGGCGCTGTTTTCTATGTAATAAGGTAAAGGAGGTGCTCTATGCCACGATTCAGCGATGAAACGATTCGTGAGATACGGTTCAGAAACAATATCGAAGACGTGATCTCGCAATACGTACAGCTCAAACGCGCGGGCAGTAATTCGGTCGGGCTTTGTCCCTTTCACAGCGAAAAGAGCCCCTCGTTTACGGTTTTTTCCAAAAGTGACAGCTTTTACTGCTTCGGTTGCGGGGCGGGCGGTGACGTGATCTCCTTCATCCGGCGTGCCGAAGCGCTTGATTATCCCGAGGCGATCGAGTTTCTTGCCAAGCGCGCGGGCATCACGGTCGTACAGAATGAGTATGACAAGGAAACCGCCAAGCGACGCGAACGGATCCTGCAAATGAACAAGGAAGCGGCTCGCTTTTTCCACAATTGCTTATTTGACGAAAAGCTTGGTAAAGAGGGACTTCGGTATCTGACCGAGGAACGCGGGCTCTCCCTTACGACGATCCGTTATTTCGGTCTCGGTTTCGCACCTGACAGCTTCAATATGCTGACCGATCATCTGAAACGTCTCGGCTATGCCGATTATGAGCTTTCAACGGCATTTCTTGCGGGAATTTCACCAAAGAACAACAGGCCCTACGATTATTTCCGCAACCGTGTGATCTTTCCGATCATTTCCACAAGCGGCGATATTATCGCGTTTGGCGGACGTGTCATGGACGATTCCAAGCCAAAGTATCTGAACACGTCGGATACACCGGTCTTCAAAAAGAGCCGAAATCTTTTCGCACTGAATTACGCTAAGAAAAGCTGTGAGGAACAGTTGGTGCTTTGCGAAGGATATATGGATGTGATCGCGCTTCACGCGGCAGGTTTTACCAACGCGGTGGCAACGCTTGGTACGGCGATCACCTCAGAGCATGCCCGTTTGATGACGCGGTATACCAAAAGCGTGGTCATTTCCTATGACAGTGACGAAGCGGGACAAAACGCTGCCAACAAGGCGTTTATTCAGCTTGGCGCTGTCGGTCTTGAGGCACGGGTCTTGCAGATGAGCGGCGCCAAGGATCCCGATGAGTATATCAAAAAATTCGGAAAAGACCGTTTTGCCGAGCTTTTGAAAGCTACGAAGAGTGAGTTTGAATTCAAGTTCGACGCGGTGCTTTCAAAATACGATATCAATACCACGGACGGGCGGGTCAAGGCGCTCGATGAGGCTATCCGCATCCTGTCTTCAGTGTCATCACGCTCGCTTCGGGACGTTTATATCGGGATCGTCGCGACGCGGCTTTCGGTTACAGCGGACAGTCTTAAATTCGATGTCGAACGCAGGATCAAGAAGAATGACGGTCTGAATAAGCGAAAAGAATCCGAGCGTATGATCGCCGCGTCTCAGGGGTACGGAGACAGAGTCAATCCCGATTTTGCCAAAAATCCCAAAGCGGCATCGGCGGAAGAGCAGATCCTCGGTATTCTTTTGATTCATCCCGAATATCTCCGCGAGATGAAGAATCGGAATATTGTGCTTCTTCCCGAGGATTTTTTCACCGAGTTTTCTCGAAAGATCTTTACATCAATGGTAAGCTTTGAGAGTGAATTCGATATCTCGCTTCTCGGCGAATCGCTTACGGTTGAAGAGGTTGACAGGCTTCAGAAGCTTCGTATGCATCGCGAGGAGCTTAGCGACAACAAGATCGAAACGCTGACGGCTCTGATCGGTGTTCTCAAGGACAGCGCGGGTAAGAAAGAACTGACGCTGGAGGAGCTGATCGCCAGCAAACGAAAAAAGATAAAAAAAGACGAGACGTGACCCTTGGGGAACGTTTCCATGATAAATATGATTCATAATGATAAAGAATACAGATGTGTGCTTTTTTGTGACAGAAAAAGTACAGGAAAGGTTAGGTAAGATATGATTAAAATTTCCGGTTCCGATCTCGGTGAGCTTGGCGAAGGCGGTATCAGCGTAGACGCGCTCATTGAAAAAGGTAAGGGCGCAGGCTCGCTGGCAAGCGGAGAGATCATGGGCTCGCTTGAGGAAGAAACAGGCGATCAGATGGAGGATCTGTACGATACGCTGGAGAGCATGGACATGGAGATCACCGACTTTGATCACGGCGGAGACACCGAGGCGATCGAAAGCGAGGTCGAGCAGTTCGATTCCGCGGAGAAGATGGAAAAGATCCTGGCACAGGAAGGTCTCACCGTGGATGACCCCGTCCGTATGTATCTGAAGGAGATCGGTAAGGTACCGCTTCTGAAGCATGACGAAGAAACAGAGCATGCGCGCCGCATGTTCGAAGGTATCAACGCTCCGCTTGTGATCCTGACCGAAAAGCTTATCGAAGCTGTTAAAGCAATGTCGGAAGAAAGCTACGAGCTTTTATATACGATTGCTACCACGCAGCTGGTGGAAGAAAAGCAGGCTTCCGATGATGGTAAGGACAAGAAAAAACGCAGCTATGTTGACGAAGGTATGACAGAGTTCAAGCTCAAGGGCCTTTTTGAGATGCTCTTTTCTACCGTCCGCGGTGCCAGAATTGTGTTTGACACCGACAAGAGTCTGTACCGTAATATCGGTGCATGGATGAAAGACGCAGTTGAAAAGATCGTTGCTATCTTCTCGGATATCACCAGCAAGACGCAGGATGTTCCCACCATGATCGCTGATGTTGAAAGAATGGCTGTGATCTGGAATGATCCCTCGAAGTTCAAGCAGGTTGCCAAGTATGAAGAAAAGGACAAAATGTTCCTTGATGAAAAGACACTGGCTGCCGAGCTTGGCAGCTCGTATGATGAGCCTACCGAGGAAGATGGCGTTGTTGTTGAGATCGTGGAAGAGGAAGAAGAGGAAGAGAATGACGAGGATCTTCTCGCGCTGATCAGCGGCGATTTTGAGCCGACGATCGTCTTTGTGGTGCTTGATGCCGATGAGATCAAGTCACGTGTGAATAAGGTATTCTTCCGCGGTCACAAATCGAAGCAGGCGCTTGTAGAAGCGAACCTTCGTCTTGTTGTCAGCATTGCGAAGAGACATTCCGGTAAGGGTCTCTCCTTCCTTGATCTGATCCAGGAAGGTAATCTTGGTCTTCTGAAGGCAGTTGAAAAGTTTGACTACCGCAAGAATTTCAAGTTCTCGACCTACGCGACCTGGTGGATCCGCCAGGCGATCACAAGAGCGATTGCCGATCAGGCGAGAACCATCCGTATCCCCGTACACATGG
>JAFVYN010000040.1 GCA_017508605.1 Clostridia bacterium | reverse complement strand
TTCATTCTCGCTTGCAAAAATACTTTGATTTTTGCGGCGGTCACAGGTCCCGCATCCTATCTTCTTTCGCGTTTCGTTGCATGGTTCATCAACGAATTGCCTCCGAAGATCCGTGCACTTGTTACCTTGGTTTTCTACGCACCTTCGATTTCGGGTGCAGTTTACATGGTTTGGCAGATCCTCTTCTCGAGTGACTCTTACGGTTACGTCAACGGTCTTTTGCTTGACCTTGGTTTGATTGACTCGCCAATCCTGTTCTTCCAGGATGCCAATTTCGTCATGCCCCTTTGTATCGTTGTCGCACTCTGGACCTCTCTTGGTACTGCATTCCTTTCCTTTATTGCAGGCTTGCAGACCATCGACCGCAGTCTCTTCGAGGCTGCCGCAGTTGACGGCATCAAGAACCGTTGGCAAGAGCTTTGGTACATCACGCTACCGAAAATGCGTCCTCAGCTGATGTTCGGTGCCGTGCTTGCAATCACACAGTCGTTCGGCTTTGGTGCAATCGTTACCGCGCTTTGCGGCTTCCCCTCGGTTGACTATGCGGCGCATACGATCGTTCACCACCTCGATGACTACGGTGGTCAGCGTTTTGAGGTTGGTTACTCGTCGGCAATTGCAGTCGTTTTGTTCGTTATCATGCTTGGCAGTAACCTCTTGGTTAAGAAATTGATTGGAAAGGTGGGACAATAATATGGCAAAGCCAAAGAAGTTAAGAACCCGAAGTCATAAAGTTGTCCTGAACCGTTCCGCCGGCGGTGATACCGGCATTACCATCTTCCTCGTTCTGATGGGTGCTTTCATGTTTTTGCCGATGCTTTATGCCATCATGCAGTCATTGAAGCCTCTTGATGAGCTTTGGATGTTCCCGCCGAGATGGTACGTTGTCAACCCGACACTTTCCAACTTCAGTGACTTGTTCTCTCTGATGAACGAATCGTGGGTTCCGTTCTCGCGTTACATCTTCAATACCGTATTCATTACCGCTTGCGGTACGCTCGGTAACCTAGTCTTCGGTTCGATGGCGGCATATGCGCTGGCAAAACTGAAATTCCCGGGAAGAAATATCTTCTTCCAGATGATCGTTATGTCGCTGATGTTCCACCAGACGGTTCACCAGGTCACACACTTTATCATTTTGAGCGCGATCAATGTTGTCGATACCTATCTTGCCATCATTCTGCCGGCCCTCGCGGGTACTATGGGTCTTTACCTCATGAAGCAGTTTATGGAAAGCTCGGTTTCGGACGCGGTGCTTGAAAGTGCCCGTCTTGACGGCGCATCCGAATTCAGATGCTTCCTCGTCATCGCCATGCCGATGGTTAAGCCTGCATGGCTGACTCTGATCATTGAATCCTTCAAGGGTCTTTGGAATACGGGTGCATCGATTTACATCCATTCCGAGCAGCTCAAAACCTTTAACTACGCAATTCAGCAGATCGTTACGGGTGGTATTGCCCGTGCGGGTGCAGGCGCGGCCGCGACCGTCGTTATGATGATCGTGCCGATCACAGTGTTTGTCGTCAGCCAGAGCCAGATCATCGAAACGATGGGCTCCAGCGGTATGAAAGACTAAAGGAGGCGCAAAATATGAAAAAAGCAAGCAAGATCTTTCTCGTTGCGTTTTGCGCACTCTTGATCTTCGGTGCACTGCCTGTATCGGCAGTCGAGCCGTATCAGACGTATACGTATTCGAGTGAAGGCTATGCTCTCTGGTCGCCTGCGGCTTACACGCCCTTGCAGGAAGTCGACTCGGGCTATATCGGCCTTTATGAGGCGGGCGACGGAGTACCTCTCAGCGATCCCGCCGATATCGAAACAGACAGCTATGGCAACGTTTACATTTCGGATACGAAAAACAGCCGTGTTGTCGTTATGAACGAGTACTACAAGCTGAAGTTCATTCTCGACGTATTCGTAAACGAGAACGGTTCGAAGGACCAGTTGAAGGAACCTAAGGGCCTTTTTGTCAATGATGATTATATCTACGTTTGCGATACGGGCAACAAGCGTATCGTGGTCTTCAATCGCGAAGACGGCAGTTACCACGCCATCATCAAGGAACCGAAATCATCGCTCTTTGGCGAGGATTCGATCTATACGCCCGTTGCCTGTGCTGTTGACCAATACGGTCAGGTGTTCGTTGTTTCTTCGACCACTTACCAGGGTGTTATTTTGATGACACAGGACGGTACGTTTACCGGCTTTATCGGCGCACAGAAGGTTGTTTACGATATTTTTGATATTATCTGGCGCCGCTTCATGACTGAAGAGCAGAAAAAACGTCAGTCGTCCTATGTTTCGACAGAGTTTAATAATCTGACCATTGACTCGGACGGCTTCGTATACGTGACAACCGCTTCTATTGACCCATCCAAGCAGATTTCTTCTATTGAATCCAAGTCTGCCGACTATTCTCCGGTCAAAAAGCTGAATGCGGCGGGCGACGAGATCATGAAGCGTAACGGCTTCTTTGACCCCGGTGGAGAGGTTGATATCAATACGAAGTCCGATGCGACGATCTCCGGTCCTTCCACCATCGTCGACGTTGCAGTCGGCGAAGAGGGAAGCTGGTCGATCATCGACTCCAAGCGTAATAAGATCTATACCTATGACCAGAACGGTAACCTTCTGTTCGCGTTCGGTGACAGCGGTATGCAGCTCGGTAACCTTGCAAGCATCACGGCTGTGTCCTATCAAGGCTCCAACCTTTTGGTGCTTGACGCGCTTTCCAAGTCCTTTACGGTTTACCGCCGTACCGATTACGGTGATCTTCTGATCGATGCACTTCACTATGAAAACATTCGTGATTACGATGGATCGATCGAAGCATGGAAGGGCGTTCTTCGTCATAACAACAACTTCGACTCCGCGTATATCGGTGTCGGTAAAGCTCTTTACCGCGATTCCAAGTACGAGGAAGCAATGGAATACTTTAAGGCTGCTTATGATGCGAGCAACTATTCCGATGCCTACAAGGAAGTGCGTAAAGGCTGGATTGAGGATTACTTCTTCCTGATTATTCTCGTTCCCCTCGTGATCGTCGTTGCATGGGTGTTCTTCAAGAAATACGTGAAGAAGGTAAACTATCAGACGTCGATTACGGTCGGCAAACGAACGTATATACAGGAACTCTTCTATGCGTTCCATCTGATGTATCATCCGTTTGACGGCTTCTGGGATCTGAAGCATGAAAAGCGAGGTTCCGTCCGAGCGGCGGCAACCTACGTTGCATTGACGATTGTGGCCTTCTACTACCAGTCCGTCGGTACAGGTTATATTGCCAATCCGACCAACAAGTATTCGACCATCATTGTGCAGATTCTGGCTGTCGGTGTACCGCTTGTACTGTTCGTTGTTGCAAACTGGTGCTTGACCACGCTCTTCGACGGTGAAGGCTCCTTCAAGGACATCTTCATTTCGGCCGGTTATGCGCTGTCTCCGATGCCGCTTCTGATCATTGTTTCTACATTGCTTTCCAATATTCTTACCGAAGAAGAAATGGCAATCTCCACGATGCTCGTGACCATTGCCTTCATTTGGGCAGCTCTCTTGCTCTTCTTCGGTATGGCTGTCACACACGACTATACCATGGGTAAGAATATGATCACCATTCTCGGTACGATCCTTGCAATGGCGATCATCATGTTCGTTGCAATCCTCTTCACGAGCTTGATTGCAAAGATCGTTTCGTTCGTTTCTTCGCTGATTATTGAGATTGGCTACCGTATAGAGTAAGGAGTGATATTGATTAAAATGAAAAGAATAATTGCTGCACTTCTGTCGGTAGTCATGCTCTGCGGTAGCTTTACCTTCCTTATGCCTGTTTCGGCAGCGGAAGAAAGCACTGAGGAATTTGCAAATCCCGCATTCCTTGATTACAGCAGTGCAACCACTGAAGCGATTGAAAGACGTGCGTACAACTCCGCACAGGAATATCTTGATTCCTTCATGCAATTGAGAGTCACCTCGGGTGCTTTTCAGTTGTATACCAACCACTTTACCGGTGAAGTGGCGTTGAAAAACAGATTGACCGGTCAGATCCTTTCAACCAACCCATTTGCTTTCGGTAAGATGGTGGCTTCTGAAGATTCTGCAGAAAGTACCACTAACTGGTGGGCAGGTGAAGAGATCAGAGAACAGCTTCTTTCTCAGGTATTGATCTCCTACAAGGATCAGACGGGCGCCATGAAGACGATGGATAGCTTTTCCGAGGCTGCACAGCGCGGTCAGATCGTGATGCAGGATATCAAAAACGGCGTACGTGTTGAATACGTCATCGGCCGTTTGGATACGACCTACCTTTTGCCGATGTGGATCATGGACGATCGCTTTGAAGAAGAGATCGTGATGCCGATCTGCGAACGGTTGGACGAACTTCTCATGAGCTACGGTGAAACCGAGCTTTATGATGAGGAAAGCGGCGAAACCCGTGAGGAATTTTACGACAGAGCCATTGAAAAGTACAATAAGGATAAAACCTTCCAGAACACCTACTTCGCTTATAAGCAGATGCTGGCAAGCTATGTCTTGAACGATCCGAACGGTAACTATTCGACTTCGTTCATTACCTCGATGCAGGAAAACTATCCGATTACTGCAGAAAAGGATAGCGAAGGCAATTATCACGCGATTTACGTTCTGGCTGATTCGCTCAGCGGCAACCAGAAAACTAACCTTGAAGGCTACGTCAAGGCTTATTGCTCGGATTACGGTTACGATGACCTCGAAGCTGACCATGCAGCGACCGGCTACGTGGCAACCGAAGAGGAGCTGCCTGTTTTCCGTCTGACTCTTGAATACGTCATTGATGAGAATGGCATGAGCGTTTGTATGCCTGCGTCGGAATTGCGTTACGATGAATCCTTGGTGACGCTTGATAATATTTCTCTCGTGCCCTTCTTCGGTGCGGGTAATATGATGAACGACGGTTATGCTTTCTATCCTGACGGAAGCGGCTCGATTCTGGAATTCAAGGATCTTTATAACGATTACGAAAAGATTTCCGATGCCCCCTCCGGTAAGGTCTACGGCGAAGACTTCGCTTATTATACCATTACAGGGCAGCACCAGGAAAGCATCAGAATGCCTGTTTACGGTATCATTGAAACCGAAAACGTTGTCAGAAAGGTTATTGATGAAGCAACAGGCGAAGAGAAGTCGGTCAGCGGCAAAGAAAGCAAGGGCTTCCTTGCCATCATTAGCGAGGGTGATGCATTGACCGAAATTTCTGCGGAATTCGGTGCATCTGAACATCCTTTTGCAAGCATTTACAGTGTTGTGACGCCTCGTCCGACCGATGATTACGATTTGAAGAACGCTATTTCCGCTACAGGCTCCAGTGACCAGAAGTGGACTGTTGTTTCGGATAAAAAGTACACGGGCAATTACAAGACGCAGATCGTCATGCTGACCGATAGAAAAGTCGGCGACGCATTGATCGTTGATCCGACCAATGATATCGATAGCTATTACAGTGCTGACTGGATCGGCATGGCCGGTGCATACCGTGATTATCTCGAAGAAAACGGTTTGATCACCGCATTGACCGATGAAGACGTCGAGGATCAGCTTCCTTTGTATATCGAAACCTTCGGTACGATCGAAACCACCGAAAAGTTCCTTTCGATGCCGATAACCGTGGACGTTGCGTTGACTACTTTTAATGAAGTTACCAAAATGTATGCGGATCTGAAGGGACAGGGTATTGAGAACGTTAACTTCCGCTTGGTCGGCTTTGCAAACGGCGGTATGGATTACCGTTACCCTGTCAAGCTGAAGTGGGAAAAGGAAGCGGGCGGTAAGAGCGGCTTCAAGAAGCTGCTTGCCGATGCAGAGAAAAACGGCTACGGCGTATATCCCGATTTCGATTTCCTCTATATCGAGAATGACAAGTTCTTTGACGGTGTTTCCAAACGTGAAATGGCAGTTCGCACGGTTGACGACCGTTATGCAAGTAAGCAGATCTACGATGCTGTTTATCAGGATTTCTCCTCTTACTTCAGCATTTGCGTTGCCTCTTCGCAAATGAGCTCGAATTTCAAAGCGTTCAACAAGAAGTACGATGATTACAGTGCAAAGGGCCTCTCTCTTGCGCTCTTCGCAACCGATCTTAACTCGAACTTCGACGAAGATGACCCGACAACGCGTGAAGAAGCAAAGGCTCATTATATTGAGTTTTTGAAAGCTGCATCCGAGAAATACAGCTTGATGAGTGATGGCGGTAATATTTATACCGTCCCCTACATCGACCATATGCTGAACATGCCGATCGAAAGCAGTAACTTTAACTATGCAAGCTATTCGGTACCTTTCCTTGGTATGGTTCTTCACGGTTATCTCAATTATGCAGGCTCACCCTTCAACGAGGCCGGTGATGTTGCCTATAATATCATGCGTTCGATCGAAAACGGTATGGCTGCATACTACGTTCTTTCTTACAATAGTGAAAACACCGCACTTTTGAAGCAGGACACCACACTCAGTCAGAACTATTCGATCAGATACGATATCTGGTTCGGTAGCAATGATGATAACGGTAAGTTTGTTCCCGGTGAGCTTCTGTCTCAATACAAGCTCTTGAATGCGGCTATTGGCGATTTGCAGACGGCACGTATCACGAATCACAGACTTCTGCGCTATGAGCGTGTGCGCACGCAAGATGAAATCGTCAAAGATGAGAAGCTTTTGATTGAAAATATTGAAAAGGCCATTGCTTCTGCGGCAGAAACAGCCGAATCTGCACAGATTCTTATTTTCCGCCGTGAGTTGGATATGTTCAATAAGCTGCAGGAAACCGAAGAGTCTTCCTCTTTCAACAGAGGGGATCTCTTGAAGTACTTGAAAGAAGAGCTGACCGAAACGCTTTCTTCGTACATGAAGGACACTCTTTATGTGCGTGAGTCGGTTTACAACGCCGAAGAAACGAGTGCCAAGGCAAGTGCTTTCGCAAAAGCGTTCTTTGAAGGTAAAACGGCCGATGATTTTGAGATCGATCTCGTCATGGCAGAAGCCGTTTGCACACAACAGGATGCTGACGGTGCATTGATCACCACTTACAGAGATCTTTATTATGCACTTCCCGCAGACCAAAGACCCGGTGAATACCCGGATATGACCGCTGCTTTGCGCGCTGAAGCGGATCGCTACAACGTACGCGTTTGTGCATCTTTGGTTGATGCCTACATTGCAGGTGAATTTACGGAAAATACCGGTAAAACTGTGGCAATTGTCTTTGATAAAGCGGCAATTGTTGAATCGATCAAGGAAACCATCAATGCAGAAGCACTGACGGAGGAGCAGCTCGCAACGGTCGATAAAGCCATTGCGGCAAGCACGAAGCTGGGAGATGTGACTGTCACAATCTCCGATCTTGATATGGCTTATACGTCCTCGATTACCGAATCGTTGGCAACAGAAGGTAGTGATACCTATCAGGCAACACCGTATTCTTTGTATGACAGCCGCTGCGTGATGCTGACCTACACCAAGGAAGGCAACGATAAGGATTTCATCTTGAACTACAACTTGTTCGGAGTAGAGGTCCGCTATACGAACGCATCTGCATTTACCGTTACGACTTTCGCTGACAACGGCGAAAAGACCACCAAGGAATATAGCGCCAACGATATCGTGACGATTAAGATTCCTTCGAATGAATTTGTACGTATTGATGTCAAAGGGGGTAATTGATCATGGATAAAACGAATACGCAAGCAACAAAGCTCCCCGTTGACGTCAAAAGACCCCGTCGCCGCCGCGCCGCATCACTTGATGCGCGCAAGGCGCGCAACGGCTACATCTTTGTTCTCCCCTTCATTCTGGGCATACTTCTGATCTATTTGCCCGTCATCATCGACTCGATTTGGTTCAGTTTTAATCAGATTGAGGTTTTGAGAACAGAGGGCGGCTCCGAGATTTCCTTGAAATTCCAAGGCCTGAAGTTCTATCAGGATGCCTTGTTCTCGGATACGAGCTACGTGCAGAACCTGATCTCGGGTATCAAGCAGCTTCTGTTTGACGTTCCCGCAATCGTTATTTTCTCGCTTTTCATTGCGGTTATTCTGAATCAAAAGATGCTTGGCCGTGCGGCCTTCCGTGCCATTTTCTTTATTCCCGTTATCCTTTCAACAGGTCTGATGGATGCCATCAACCAAAGCGACGTCATTTCCGACAGTATGGCCAGCGGTTCGATCTCGACAGGCTCGGGTACGGACGCATCTCAACAGATCATCTCGGTCATGGACGTTGAGAAGCTTTTCAGCGGCATGAAGGTTGGTACTGAGCTTGTGACTTACGTTGTCCAGCTGGTTAACGATATTTACGATATCGTCAACCGCTCCGGCGTTCAGATGTTGATCTTCTTGGCGGGCTTGCAGTCGATCTCTCCTGCAATCTATGAAGCGTGCGACATCGAAGGTGCAACCGCTTGGGAAACCTTCTGGAAGATCACGTTCCCGATGATCAGCCCGATGATCATGGTTAATGCCATTTATACCATTATCGACTCGTTTACTTCGCAGTCGAACGTGGTTATGACGTATATTTCGAACGTCTATTCGAACAACACGTCTCTTTCGACGGCAATGGCATGGATGTATTTCGTGATCGTTATGTTGATTATTGCCGTGTTTGTCGGTATTGGTTCGGCATTCGTCTTCTACCAGAAAAGAGATTGAGAAAGGAGGAAAGTAACAAATGGATGCAAAAAATGTTCCGCAAATGCCTCGTGTGACAAAAGAATCCAAAAACAAGATTCGCATCGAGATGGAAGATAGAACTCCGTTCTGGACCAGAATGAGAATGAAAATCTTTTCCACGTACTTCCTCCAAAACGTCATTTGGTATTTGTTCCGTCT
>JAFVYN010000039.1 GCA_017508605.1 Clostridia bacterium | reverse complement strand
GACGGCATGGATCCTACCGTTATTACTGAGATCGCCGACTATTTCCATTACGAGATGGGCTATGATATTCCCGTAATGACTCCCTTTGTGGGCAGAAACTTCAACGTAACGCTTGCCGGCATTCATGCTGACGGTCTTTTGAAGGACCAAGAGATCTACAATATCTTTGATACTGAAAAAATCCTCGGTAAAAAGCCTTCGGTCTTGATCGGCAAGGCATCCGGACTTGCGGGTATCGCCTATTGGATCAACGAAAACTACCGTCTTGCCGACTCCGAGCAGGTCACAAAAAAGACACCGCTTGTGATTGCGCTCAAGGAGTGGATCGACAAAGAGTATGCCGACGGCAGACAAACCACGCTTTCCAATATAGAGCTGGAAGAAAAGATTGAGGAGCTCTCACACGGAGCTCTGAAAAGACTCTGATAAAGGAGAATCGACATGGAACATAAGAACATATCCCTTGCCGATCAGGTGTTTGCGAGACTTGAAGCGGATGTTTTGAGTGGAAAATACGCGCGCGGAGAGATCCTGACCGAAATGGCGCTGTGCGCCGATTTGGGTGTCAGCCGTACCCCGATTCGTGAGGCGGCGCACCGACTTGCCCAGGAGCATCTTGTTGAGCTGACCTCGAAGGGCATCACCGTTCTCGGTGTTACCGACAAGGATCTTTCCGACATCTATGATATTCGCATGCGTCTTGAAGGAATGGCGGCAGCTCTTGCGGCCAAAAATGCGACCGACGAGCAGATTAGTGAAATGAAAGAGACACTTGATCTTCAAGAATTCTATGAGGCAAAAAAGGATCCGGAGCATATTCGCTTTATGGATAGCCGTTTTCACGATCTGCTTTATGCAGCCGCAGACAGCATCGTGCTTTACGACACGCTTGTGCCTCTCCATAGAAAGACGCAAAAATTCCGCAAGGCGTCGGTCGAAAACAAGAGCCGTGCCGAGGCGTCGCTTGCCGAGCATCGCGCGATTTTTGATGCCATTGTCACCCGTAACGCGGTAGCGGCAGAAGAAGCAATGAAGCAGCATGTTATTAACGCAAAGAATCATATCACGAAAGGGAAATAATACATCATGGGACTTACACTCGCACAAAAAATTATCAAATCGCATCTTGTCAGCGGCGAAATGATCCCCGGTAACGAGATCGCGCTTCGCATCGATCAGACCCTCACGCAGGACGCGACGGGTACGATGGCTTATCTTGAATTCGAAACCATGGGCATTGACCGCGTACGCACTGAAAGAAGTGTCGCGTACATTGATCACAACACCCTTCAATCGGGCTTTGAAAACGCAGACGACCACAGATTTATACAGTCCATTGCCAAGAAATACGGCATTTATTTCTCCCGTCCCGGCAACGGAATCTGTCATCAGGTTCATCTTGAGCGCTTTGGCATTCCCGGAAAAACGCTCATTGGTTCGGACAGCCATACTCCCACGGGCGGCGGTATCGGTATGCTTGCCTTTGGCGCGGGCGGGCTTGATGTAGCGGTTGCCATGGGTGGCGGCGCGTATTATATCACCATGCCTAAAATGATCAAGGTCAATCTGACGGGCAAGCTTCGCCCCTTTGTAACGGCAAAGGACGTCAGCCTTGAGATCCTCCGCATTCTCTCTGTGAAGGGCGGTGTCGGCTCTATCATCGAGTGGGGAGGCGATGGCGTCGCGACGCTCTCCGTGCCCGAGCGTGCTACCATTACGAATATGGGTACTGAGCTTGGCGCGACCACCTCTATTTTCCCCTCAGATGAGATCACACGCGCCTTCTTAAAGACAGAGGGCAGAGAAGAGGTTTATACGCCCCTTTCTTCCGATCCCGACGCGGAATATGATCGCGTGATCGATATCGATCTCTCCACCT
>JAFVYN010000038.1 GCA_017508605.1 Clostridia bacterium | reverse complement strand
GAATCCTCCCGCGGAAGCTATCGACTGGAAGGGCAATCCCTGGGACTATACCAAGTACAACAAGGCTGACAAGTCGACCTGCGGTGCGCATCCCAACTCCCGCTTCACCGCTAAGGCGATCAACTGCCCCTGCATCTCGAAGGAATTCAACAACCCGAACGGTGTGCCGATCGACGCAATCGTATTCGGCGGCAGACGTGCCAAGACCGCTCCCCTCGTATATCAGTCCTTTGACTGGAATCACGGTACCTTCGTAGGCTCGATCATGGCTTCCGAGACCACCGCTGCCGCTTCGGGCGCTGTCGGTGTTGTCAGACGCGACCCCATGGCAATGCGTCCCTTCGTCGGCTACAACATGGGCGACTATTTCGCACACTGGCTCGATATGGGCAAGAAGATTGAAAAAGCACCCAAGATCTTCCACGTCAACTGGTTCAGAACCGATGACGAAGGCAACTTCATCTGGCCCGGCTTCGGTGACAACCTCCGCGTTCTCCTCTGGATGCTCGACCGTTGCGACGGCAAGGCTTCCGCTAAGGAGACTGAGATCGGTTATATTCCCGATCCCGCCGATATCGACGTTACCGGTCTTGACCTCTCGACTGAGACCATGGAAGAGCTTCTCTCCGTCGATAAGGAAAGCTGGCTTGCCGATATTGCCAACATCCGCGAATTCTACGCTCTTATCGGCGATACCGTTCCCGCAGAGCTTCAGGATCAGCTCAACGCCCTCGAAGCAAGACTTTCGAAGTAATTTTACACGCAAAACAGACCGACAGAAAGCTGTCGGTCTGTTTTTTTGCGAAAATACCGTAAGATACTATTGAAAAATCGCAAAACTGTGCTATAATATCGGTATTCCATTTCATCACACCAAAGGAACACTGTATGAAACTCTTTGTCAAAGGACTGAAGGCGGGCATTCCGATCGGGATCGGCTACCTTTCGGTCTCCTTCACCTTCGGTATCATGGCGATCTCACTCGGGTTTTCGTGGTGGCAAGCCGTACTGATCTCGGCATTCACCCTCACCTCGGCAGGTCAGCTCGCCGCCATCGGGATCATGACCGTCCCCTTTCAGTACCTCAGCATGCTCATTTCACAGCTTACGATCAACCTGCGCTACGCCTTCATGTCGGTCTCACTCACACAAAAGGTCTCAAAGGATTTTAATGGCATCAAGCGTTGGCTTCTCGGCTTTTTCATGACAGACGAGATCTTTGCTGTCGCATCCTCCGAAAAAACGGTAACACCGCTCTTTTTTCTCGGGCTATCCGTGATGCCCTGGCTCGGCTGGACCTTCGGCACGCTTGCGGGCAGTCTCATGGGCAGTATTCTGCCCGATCTCTTCGTTGCCTCGCTTTCGATTGCGATCTACGGCATGTTTCTCGCCATTATCATCCCGCCTGCCAAGAGATCCCGCCCGATCCTCGCGGTCATTCTGGTCGCCGCCCTCCTTCACTGTGCCCTTCGGTTTCTTCCCATTTTCAAAGAGATCCCATCGGGCATTGCCATCAGCCTTGCGGCGATCCTCTCTGCCCTTCTCGGCGCCGCGCTTTTCCCGATCACAGAGGGCGAGGAGGCAGCCAAATGAAGGATTTTCTCATTTATTTTCTCATTCTGGTCGCATCGACCTATCTCATTCGCACGCTTCCCTTTGCGCTTTTCAAAAAGCCGATCGAAAACCGCTTTCTGAAATCGTTTCTTTTCTACATTCCCTTTGCCGTCCTCGCCGCTATGACCGTGCCCGCGGTCTTCACCGCCACCGGGCATATTGCCTCAAGCCTTGTCGGTCTTGCGGTCGGACTCATCTTCGCCCTGCAGGGCAAGGGTCTTACTGCCGTCGCGCTTCTCGCCTCTCTCGGCGCCCTTCTAACCGAGGGGATCCTGCTGCTCCTGTAAACAACAAAATAAAACGCCCCGAACACGGCTCTCTTTCCCAAAAACCGTGTTCGGGGTATTTTTTTGCGAAAAGCACCTTGAAAAGGCGTTTGGATGATGACGAAATTCTTTATCTGCCAACGGGCAGAACAGCATCACAGTAGAGCCTTATCTCGACAAGCTCGGCCTTCTTAAGATCAAAATACAGCCTCATGCCGCGCGTGATCTTCTGCGTCGACGTGCCGTAGGGCGCATCGTATAGCTCGGTATAGCTCAGAATATACTGCATATCCTTGGGCTTGCTCGGTCCTTCAGGCATCAGCGATACCTTTGTCAGGGTATAGGACCGTGTCACGCCGTCGGCATCCTCGCTTGACAGCGTCATGATACCCGGCGTTCCCTGATCAGAGGAAAAGTCATCAAGATCAAGCCGGAAACCAAGCTTTTTCAGTACCTTAGCAATACCATCATCAAATTCGATCCCGCAAGGCACGGCAATCCCTTCGACCTCGGTATTCAGTATCAGCAAATTGGTGTAATCGGCATACGCCTCATTTTCCCGTCTTTGATACCAATTTTTGGCGTAAAGAACGTTTTCAAAATGGAAGCTCGCGCCACCGCCCAAAACGTCATCGGCATTCAGCCACATTCCCTGATCAAAAAGCGATTTTCCCTCGTAGGTTGCCCTTTCAAGAAGCGTGTGCAGATCACTTTGCGAAAAATCGGCGCCAAGCCCGATCTCATCAAGAACAGTTGCGATCGGAACGGGATGCTCAGTCGTCTCTTCCGAGGTTTCCCCGTCCGCATTGTTTTCCCCGCATGAGATCAACGTCAAAACAAGGAGAACGATCGCCACCGTGATCCATAAGAGTTTTACACGATTATGTTTCATACTACCTCCATGTCAACCATTCGTTGACAACCAACAGTTGCCTTTCTCGTGTCAACCATTCGTTGTCAACCTTTGGTTGCGTTTACTGACCAAGACCTGCGTATATTCCAACGATCTCACGGAACTCTTCCTTATACTCATCGTCAAGCGTAAGAGCGTTGAGGCGGGCAATCAGATCGCTAAGATTAGCATCACCCTTATACTCGGAATCACGCAGGATCAGGGCAAATTCCACTACCGCGGCAATAAAGCTGTCCTGCGCGGTCAGAGTCTTACGGTATGCCGCCGTCGAGATCGAAAGCGTGGTTTCACAGTCCTTTGAGGTATCGGGGGTCTTGTACTTCAGGGTCACGTCGGCAACAGTACCGAGATCACCGCCCTCGTCAAGAAGCGCCTTGTCTGTCATTTTCAGCTCATATACCACCGTCACGGTATGTCCCGAACCAAGCTCACCGGCATCGGTCTCGCTGTTATTGAATTCATCCTCACTCATCTGCTTGGTCTCGTAGCCGATCAGACGGTAGCTTTCCACGTATTCGGGATTGAAGCTGAGTCCCGCCTTGACGTCCTTGGCAACCGTCACGATACTGCCGCCGATCTCCTCGACGAGCGCGCGGCGGGCTTCCTTCAGAGAGTCGATATATCCGTAAGCGCCGTTTCCGTTCAGAGCGAGAGTTTCCATCTTATCTGCCTGCCAGTTACCCATGCCGAAGCCGTAAACCGAGAAATACACACCGGTCTGCCGTTTTTCGGTAATAAAGGTCTCAAGCGACTTATTATCGGTCACGCCGACGTTGAAATCACCGTCCGTCATGAGGATCACACGGTTGTTGCCGTCTTCAATGAAGTACTCCTGAGCAAGGCGGTATGCCGTCTTGATCCCTTCGCTGCCCGCCGTGGAGCCGCCTGCCTGAAGATCCTCGATCACAGCCGTGATCTTTTCTTTTTCATAACCGTAAGCTCCCGCAAGCGCTACTCTGTCATCGCCCGCATAGGTCACGATCGACACGCGGTCATGATCGTTCAGATTTTCAGCCAGCATGATAAACGCCTGCTGAACCAAGGGCAGCTTGTTCTGATCATACATCGAGCCGCTGACGTCAATGAGGAAGACAAGATTATTCTTCACGTCAGAAAACTCGATCTCCTCCGCCTTGAGACCCACGGTAAGAAGCTTGGTCTCGCGGTTAAATGGAGTATCAAACAGCGAAGCGTTGAGAGCTAAGATACTGCCATCCTTGGCGCTTTCGTAATCGTAGCGGAAATAATTCAGCATTTCCTCGACACGAACAGCATCCTTATAGGGCTTTGCGCCGTTTTTGATGGTGGAGCGAATATTCGGGAAGGATGCGGTCGATACGTCGATCGAGAAAAAGCTCTTGGTATTCTCCGCCGTCGACACAAAACCGTTCTCAATGATCTCGGTAAAGCTGTCCCCACCCGGAGAAGAAGGGCTGTTCATGCCCGGCTCCGTCGGAAGCAGGGACGAAAATTCATCGTCCACGTCAAAACTCAGATCGCCGGAGGGCTTTGAGCCCTCCACCTTCGAGGGGCTTTGGGTGTTCGCCGGGAATGTGCCTGTCAGGTACGGGTGATAATAGCCATCTGAATGCGTTGTCACGGCATTGCCTCCCTCGAAAAAGCCGAAGCTGAACAGTAAGGTCAGCGGAACGGTCAGAAGAAGTACAAAAGAGGCGGCAAGAATGGGGAGAAGACGCTTCGAAAACGGCGCCTTCGCTTTCTGCGGCAGAGCTTCTGCCAGAAGATCGTCATCCACAAGGGAGAGCGATTCGAATAATTTCTTTTCTTTCATGGGTATCTCCTTTCGTCAGATCGGCTTACAGCACGATGCCTTCCTTTTCAAGATGCTCCTTGAGTTGAAGGCGGGCGCGATGAAGCAGCACCTTTACGTGGCTTTTGCCGAGTGAATATCGGTGTGAAAGCTCCTGAACGGACAGACAGTAATAATACCGTCCGAGAAAGACCTTTCGCGCGGTGACGTCAAGCATTCGCAAAAAGCCGTTCAGTGCCGATTTCAGGGCAAGCGTATCGGTAAGATCACCCGATACCTCGGGAATAGCTTCAGCAAGCTCGTCGATCACAAGCGGCAGAGCCTTTCTCTTCTCGCTAGTAAGCTGATCCATTCTGTCAAGAGAAAGATTGCGCGTGATCCTTGTGACAAAGGCAGATAACTGCACGGGTCTTGTCGGCGGGATCGACTCCCATACCTTCAGATAGGTATCGTTCACGCATTCCTCAGCCTCCTCGTGAGAGGCAAGGATCCCCTTCGCCACATGATAACAAAGCCTTCCGTATTTTTGCGCAAGCTCCTCGATCGCGCTCTCCGAACGTTCAAAGAAAAGCGCGACGATCTGTTTGTCATCCACGGTTTTCACCTCCCGATTTGTCCTTTCACTCTATAAGACGGATTTTGAACCCATTTGGTTACAAATTTTTGAAAATTTTTTTCAAAATTTTTCAAAAATCCGCATTAACTGATGACTGGATAACGGATGTTAAAAATCCTCCTTTGCGGGGCAAAGGAGGATTTTTTGGTAAGATTAAAGACCTCTCTTGATGTAGGAGGTGTGAAGGATCTCGTGTGCCTTGTGGCTGTTGGGCTCGCCGAAGAATTCATCGTAGAGCATCTTGACAGCGGAGTTTTCGTGGCTCTTTCTGAGGTCCATCTTGCTGTCCGCGGTGTAAAGAACCGACGCGCGGAGCGCACGGAGGTCAACGTTGTTACGGACCGATGCGGGCTGATAAGGCTGACCGCCGCCGTTGACACAACCGCCGGGGCAAGCCATGATCTCGATAAAGTCAACCTTTATCTCGCCGCTCTTAACCTTGTTAAGAAGCTCCTTAGCGTTCTTTGTTCCGCTTGCAACAGCAACGTTTACTGTCATATCGCCAAGTGCGTAGGAAGCGAGCTTAATGCCTGCGATTCCGCGTACTTCTTCAAAGTCAAGCTTTTCAAGGGGCTTGCCGAG
>JAFVYN010000037.1 GCA_017508605.1 Clostridia bacterium | reverse complement strand
TCCCCAGCCAGGAATAGCAACGCCCTGAGAAGGCTGATTGCTGCCTTGGTTCGGATCAACGTATCCACCTTGGTTCGGGTCAAGCTGTACGCCACCGGGACCGGGTGTCGGATCATCGGGCTGATTACTAAGAGATACGCCGATCCAAATTCCAACACTAATTAGGATGATAAGCAAGACTATCAGCAATGGCAACAGCCATTTTCGGTCGATTAATTTCTGCATAAATCAGTTCCTTTCCTTTGTTGTTTTCATAGGATATTCCTCCCTAAAATTTCTCTCAAGATTCGCCTTGATTTGAAATTATTATAGCATAATAATTCGCGAAAAAGCGGCTCTGCGACAAATTCGCTACTTTTTGCGACAAATTGATTTGTATAAAACACAAGACTTTTTTACATTTTTATGTTATAATAGAATAGACAAGTTATGAAATTAGGTGAATTACTATGATAAAAATTGCAATTTGTGACGATTTGGATAGTTGCCGCAAGCAACTCTCACAGATAATAAAAGACTATGCTTCATTGCATTCCGAACTGCAAATTGATTGTTCGGTTTACGATTACGGTGAGGAACTCATAGTTACCGCTAACAAGATAGGCGGCTTCGACATTTACTTTTTAGACATCGTTATGCCGGGGCTGAACGGCATTGACCTCGGTTCTGCCTTGCGTGACGGAGGATATAACGGAAAGATTGTGTTTTTGACCTCAAGCGAGGAATATGCAATTGAGTCCTTTAAGGTCAAACCGTTCAATTACATATTAAAGCCGATTGAGAAGGACAAGGTGTTTTCCGCACTTGATGAGGTAATTTCCGCGTTATCCTCAAAAAAGGAAAAAAGCATTGTTGTAAAAACGAAGGAACATAGTGTCAAGATTCCGCTTGACGAAATTATGTATGCCGAGCATTGCAAACGCGCCATCGTATATCATCTGACAAACGGCAAGACGATTGAAAGCGTTCTTCTCCGAACCGCATTTATGGAAAATGTTCAAGAGCTTTTGCGTGACAACCGCTTCGTCGCTTGCGGAATCAGTATGGTGGCAAATCTCCACCATATTACGATGGTAGATAAGGAAACGGTCATTTTCAAGGATCAATATAAATATTATCTATCCAAAAAGGTCTGCGCCGAGGTTCGCTCCGCGTGGTATGACTTTTGGTTCGGGGAGGATAACCAATGACAATACTCAGAGATATATCGATACTGTGGTCATTCATACACGTTTTGGTGCTTTTCATCTTTCTGTATGAATCCAGATTTTCAAAAAAGAAAACGCTTATTTGGACGCTTGCGGTAATGACTCCGCTGATCGTTCTCAATATGTTCCTGTTTTTCAAACTCGGTCCGCAATTGACGGGTGGTGCGCTGATTATGCTCACCTGCACATTGCCAAGCTTGATATTCTTTTGGATTATGGCAAAGCATCGTGACGGTCGCTTTTTCTTTACCTTCTGTATGGTTGATACGCTCTCCTACGAGATTATGTGTATCACCAACATCATCGACTTCTATCTTGGTGAAACCTACATATTCCTGTTTGTCGCCAGACTGATTCTTTTTCCTCTCCTTGAATGGTTTGTTTATAAACAGCTTCGCCCGACCTTCCTTTCAGTGCAACAGCATACGAAAAAAGGTTGGTATACCTTTGCGGCAGTCGGCGCTATCTTCTACGTCGTGCTGATTCTCAGTATGACAACGCCCACATTGATCACCGAGCGTCCCGAGGAACTTCTCGCATTTATAATGCTTCTTGTATTGATGCCCGTTCTTTACCTTAATATCTTCTTCACACTCCGCAATCAGCAGAAAATCCACGAAGTCAACGAGCAAGATAGTCTGCTTCGTATTCAAGTTTCAAATATGACGACTCGTATTGAAGAATTGAATACTGCCGAGGAAAGAGCGAAGATTGAACGTCACGATTTTAGACACAAAATGCAAACCATCATCAAGCTTATTGAGAATGAGAAATATGGAGAATTGAAGGAGCTTGCGAAAAGCTACGATAAGGATGCCTCAGAGCGTTCCGTTAAGCATTACTGTTCAAACGCGGTTATTGATGCCGTATTGGCATCATATATCAGCATCGCGGATGCAAGACATATCAAGGTAAACACGGGACTGACTTTCCCTGATACGCTTCCGATTGACGATGCCGAGCTTGCCACGGTATTTGCCAACGCTATTGAAAACGCCATCAACGCCTGTGAGAAGATTGACGAGAGTAAGCGACATATTGAGATACAGGTCATCAAGTCGCCTCGTTTTATGATACAGATCAGCAACTCCTTTAACGGCGAGGTCGAATTTGACAAGAACGGTATCCCCGTCAGCCACACTCTCGGTCACGGTATTGGAACGCGCTCCATCGTTGCCTTCTGCGAAAAGCATAATGCTTTTTATGAATTTAAGGCAGAAGATAAGAAATTTTTGCTTCGCATTGTTTTTTCGTAATAACACTTGAAAAACGCTATCCGATTGGGTAGCGTTTTAATTAAGAAAATCGCCATCCCGAAGGACAGCGATTTCTTCCTTTATTATTCTTTTAGGATTTTCTCAACCGTAGGCAAATCAACGTACCCGTTCTTTTTGGCGCTATCCTCGCCCTTTTGAAGCTCGGATAGTAATTCGTCTATGGCTTTTCTCTCTTCGTGGCAGGCGAACACAAACTCGTTCAGTATGATTTCCTCGGCTTGCGCTCTGACGCTGTTCATCATCTGTACCCACTGCATTTGGTCTGTTGCCTTGAGGTGTTCGTCGATGCCTTGAGTCTTGGCAAGCTCTACTGTCAGAGAGGACAGCATTTCGTGTGCCTGTTCGTCAATCTCGGAGAGGTAGGCGTTGAGCCGTCCTTCACCGAGTAGAGCGGAGTACCTTCCGCGACGGTGCTGCTTGAGATAGTCGAGGTGTATTTGTCCGTATTTGCCGATGGGCTTCTGTTCGGGTAGTTCCACGTCGGGAACGAGGTTGCCGTTTTCCTCGCGGTATGTACCTCCGAGCTGTTCGTAAAGGGTTTTGGTGTCCTTCATTTTCTTTGTTCCTCCGTACGTTTTTATTTCATCAAAGCCTTATACCGTAAGGGAAAACGCGTACTTGACGGTTATCTTGTGTCCTTGCGATATGCGGTTATGACGTTCAAATCTCATAGTTCGTACGGGGTTCATATTGTTTACCATCTGACCGCCGATCGAACCTGCCTGACGGGAGGTGAGATCGCCGTTGTAACCGTCATTCATGGTAACACCGACTTCGCTTGCTGCTTCCATCTTGAATTTATCAAGTGCGTTCTTCGCTTCGGGAACGAGCTTCTTATTGCTGGATGCCATAGTAGTTGTCTCCTTTATATCAAAGAAAGTGATCTGATTGTATGAGTCGCTATCAGAACAGCGACCCTTTCATACGTACGATCCCTCGCGCGTTTCGTTGGCAGCTGTCGTTCATGCGGCTCTGTTTGTAGTTTAAACAGATCACGAAAGAATATAACAGCGAATTTTTTCCATTGATTTTCTTTTGATACCAAAAGGAAAGTTCTGAAAATCCCTTGCATTATTCAGGCGATTGTATTATAATACTCATTGTACTGAATGCGGTACGAAAGGATACGACGATGATTACAATTATAAAAAAAGAAAGATTGGCTGATAAGGTAACACGTTTGGTGTTAGACGCGCCGTTGATTGCCAAAAAAGCGAAGGCGGGTCAGTTTGTGATCCTCCGTCCCAATGAAAGAGCTGAGCGTATTCCTCTGACGGTTGCGGACTACAACCGTGAGACAGGAGACCTTTCGGTGATCTACCAGACTGTCGGACGCACAACGGCTGAACTTGACCTTCTCGGTGTGGGAGACATGATCCTGAATGTTGCAGGACCTCTCGGCAAAGCCTCTGATCTTGAGGGAATCAAGCGCGCAGCGGTAGTCGGCGGCGGTCTTGGTTGCGCAATTGCCTATCCGCAGGCAAAGGCTCTCTTCGAGCTTGGCGCCAAAGTGGATATGATCGCGGGCTTCAGAACGAAAGAGCTTGTGATACTGGAAGATGAGATGAAGGCATGCTCCAACCTGACACTTGTGACCGATGATGGCTCTTACGGTACGAAAGGCCTTGTCACCGACGCGCTGAAGGAGAAGATCTTAGCAGGTGCGGCGTATGACACGGTAATTGCGATCGGTCCTCCCGTGATGATGAAATACGTGTCACTTCTGACTAAAGAATTCGGCATTCGCACGATCGTTTCGATGAATCCCATCATGATCGACGGCACCGGTATGTGCGGCGGCTGTCGGCTGACGGTTGACGGCAAAACCAAATTTGCCTGTGTGGATGGCCCCGATTTTGACGGCCATCTAGTGGATTTTGATGAACTTATGCGAAGAAACGCGGCATACCGCAGCGAGGAGCAGGAGGAAATGCGTCATTTCCACGAATGCAATCTGTTAAAAGGAAACGGATAAGGAGGCAAAACGATGGCTAACATGCAACAAAACAAAACTCCGATGAAGGAGCAGCTTCCGAATATCAGAAATACAAACTGGGATGAGGTCGCTTGCGGCTATACAGCCGAGGAAGCCATGCATGAGGCGTCACGTTGCCTTGGATGTAAGAATCCCGCCTGTGTCAAGGGCTGTCCGGTCTCTGTTAAAATTCCCGAATTTCTTTCTGAGGTTGCCAAAGGAAATTTTGAAAATGCCTATCGGATCATTCGCTCGACGAACGCGCTTCCCGCTATCAGCGGTAGAGTCTGTCCCCAGGAATCACAGTGTGAGGGCAAATGCGTGCGTGGGATCAAGGGTGAGCCGGTTGCGATCGGACGTCTTGAGCGGTTCTGCGCCGATTATATGATGCAAAAGCAACAAAAGGCATCCGAACCCGCTCAGAACGGCGAGGGAAAGATCAAGGTTGCCGTTGTGGGATCGGGTCCTGCAGGGCTTTCTTGCGCAGGTGATCTTGTCACACGCGGATATCATGTGACGGTATTTGAAGCGCTTCACAAGGCGGGAGGCGTTTTGGTATACGGCATCCCCGAATTCCGTCTGCCCAAAACCATTGTCGAAAATGAGATCAGAACCCTTGAGGCAATGGGTGTTGAGATCATGACCGATATGGTGATTGGCAGGGTACTATCTGTTGACGAACTGTTTGACATGGGATACGAGGCTGTCTTTATTGGCTCGGGCGCGGGTCTTCCGCGGTTTATGGGCATTGAAGGTGAAAATGCAAACGGAGTTTATTCCGCCAATGAGTTTCTGACCCGAATCAATCTCATGAAGGCATACAGAGAAGAATATGTAACACCCATCCGCAAGGGTCGATCGGTGGCTGTTGTGGGCGGCGGTAACGTTGCTATGGATGCGGCTCGCTCAGCCAAGCGCCTTGGCGCGGAGCATGTGTATGTCATTTACCGTCGCGGAGAAGCGGAAATGCCAGCCCGTCGCGAGGAAATTCATCATGCCAAGGAAGAGGGAATTGAATTTCTGTTTTTGACTAATCCGACAAAGATCGGGGTGGATGAAAAAGGAAACGCTGAATCGATCCGATGCGTGAAAATGTCTCTTGGCGAGCCGGATGCTTCGGGCAGACGCAGTCCCGTGGCGGTAGAAGGCTCGGACTTTGATCTTGCGATCGACACCGTCATTATTGCGGTGGGTACGGCACCCAATCCCTTGATCCGCATGACAACGCCTGGTCTTGAAACCGACCGCCGCGGCTGTTTTGTGACATCGGACGGCAATACCACAACGCGCGAGGGTGTGTTTGCGGGCGGCGACGCGGTCACGGGCGCCGCTACTGTCATTCTCGCAATGGGTGCGGGCAGAGACGCAGCGAAAAAAATTGATGAGTTTATCAAGTCAAAGTAATGTAGGAAAACGGACACAGCCAAATCAGAAAGTGTTTTGGCTACGGGCGTAGCGCTTGCAAAGAAAGAGGACAGAGACTGTTTTTCATTCTCTGTCCTTTTTTGTCGGGAGGCAGTATGATCTGATGAAAAAGCTGTTTTGCAGGGGAAATCCCTTCGTGGAAAGCTTTTTTACTTTTGATACCGCTTGGCGCGTTCCTTCAGCGCGGTGAGGATGGAATAGGGAATTTCAAGATTGCCGTAGCCCTTGCCGATTCGGATGGTGGGCTTGTTCGCACCGTGGAAATCACTGCCGCCTGAGAGAAGAAGTCCGAGTCTTTTGGCAAAATGGCGGAAGGTTTTTTGCATTTCGGGGGTGAATTCGGTGTAGTAGCCCTCGACGGCATCAAGACCGTAGCATACGAGCTTCTGCATGTACACGTAAAGATCGCTATCGGAAAGTCTGATCAGATGGGGATGGCAGAGAACGGCGACGCCCCCTGCTTCGTGAATGATATCGATCGCCTCGCGGTCGGTGAGAACGTGACCGCCCACGTAGGCAGGCTTGCCCGATGCCAGATATTTGTCAAATGCCTCCTTGACCGAGGAGACGTATCCTTTTTTGACCATGAGCTTGGCAAAATGCGCTCTGCCGATGACCGTTCCGTCCTTGGGGTCGAGGGCTTCTTCACAAGGACAGTCAAATCCAAGGGCGGCTAATTTTTGGGCGGTAATCTTAGCACGGTCACGGCGCTGAATTTGTGAGCGCTCGATCGCGTCGCGCAACCGTTGGTTGCTTTTTTCGATAAAAAGCCCGAGAATATGCGTTTCGGTGTCGGAAATGACCGAAAATTCGATGGCGGGAATCAGCTCAATGCCAACCTCCGAGGCGGCTTTTTCTGCTTCGGGAAGCCCCTCGGTGGTATCGTGGTCACTCAGCGCGATGGCGGAAAGTCCCGCTTCTTTTGCGTGATACACAAGCTCACGCGGTGTCAAAGACCCGTCTGAGGCTTTGGAATGGGTGTGAAGGTCAATATAACGTGATGACATATCCTCTCTCTCTCTCCTTGATGTATAAAGAATGTCTGAAAATCGAGTTTTTTTATAGTTTTACTTGACTTTATGGGGAAAAAGTGGTAAACTATCATATGAAAGGAGTTGAAAATAATGACAAAGAAAACAATATCTATCCTGTGCATTCTGACCGTTCTTTTCAGTGTGCTCAGCATGACATCCTGCGGCACACCCCTCGATGGCAACGACGCCATTGCTGCCATGCAGTACATTGACAAACAAATGGAGTCCGTCAAAGGCTTTGACGTGACGATCAAGACCGAGATCATGGGCGAAACCATGGAGATCAAAGCCAAAATTGATGCCTCTGGTGAAACACCTGCCATGTATATGACAACCGATATGATGGGTATCGACGTAGAAGCAACGCTGATTGACGGCACGATGTATATGCTCATGAGTATCGAAGGCATGACGATCAAGCAAAAGACTACGGACAAAGAATCGATCGATGACATGATGGGCGATATGGATTCTGTTACCGAACAGTATGACTATCTTTCTGCCGAATTTATCTCCC
Organism: Clostridia bacterium; assembly: GCA_017508605.1. Taxonomy (GTDB): domain Bacteria; phylum Bacillota; class Clostridia; order Oscillospirales; family CAG-272; genus RGIG1993. The sequence goes on along the minus strand of JAFVYN010000037.1, from coordinate 1,284 downwards.
GTGAAGACGGTCTTTACGTGATCAAGGGCGTTCTGACAGAAGAAGATGCCAAAGATGCCATTGGTGATCTTGAGGATCTTGTGGTCAGCGATATTTCGGGCACCGTAACATATGAATGCAATAATGAAGGCAAGGTTTCCAAAGCAACCATCAACTACAGCTATAAGGTTGAAGGCGAAAAGGTTGACGGTGAGATTGAAATGACCTTCCACAGCCTGGAAATTCCCACGATCAGCATTCCCGTCGATGCCGATGAATATGAAGAAATGACAGAATAAATTTTGAAAACAAAAACCTTTTCCCGATTGTTCGGGAAAAGGTTTTTTCATTAGAATACGATGTCTTCGTCCGCGATGCAACGGATACCGTGCTGCTGAAGCAGTTCCACGGTCTTCGCATTGTTTTCTACGCGGATGATGATATACGCCTTTTCCTCCTTGATGGCAAGGAAATCGTACATATATTCAATGTTGATGAGCGCATCGTCGAGAATACGAAGCACCTTGGCAAGTCCGCCGACACGGTCGGGCACCTCAACGCCGATGACCTGATTGACGGTAACAACGAAGTTCTTTTCCTGAAGCATTTTCTTGGCGCCCTCGGGATCACGGACGATCAGACGGAGAATGCCGAAATCGGTGGTATCGGCAATGGTCAGTGCGCGGATATCAATGCCGGCGTTGGCAAGAGCTTCGGCAATGCCGGACATACTGCCCTGTTTGTTTTCAACGAATACGGAAAGCTGACTGATGGTCATAGGAAATACCAACCTTTCTTATGAATTAGTGAAGTTTTCTGTGATCAATGACGCGCTTTGCCTTGCCCGTCGAGCGCTCGATGGAGTTCGGAGCGACAAAGGTGACCTTGGCGGCAAGACCGAGGAGGGATTTTAATGCCTCGGCAAGCTTCTTTTCCGCCTTCGTCAGATTGGTGACGGTATCGGAGAAGACCTCGGCAGTGACCTCGACCTTGACTTCGAGGGTATCAAGATTGTTGATACGGTCAACGATGATGAGATAGTTGGGGGAATAGCCTTCGCGGATGAGAACGGTTTCGATCTGCGAGGGGAAGACATTGACACCGCGGATGATGAGCATATCGTCCGATCTGCCGCGGGGCTTCGACATACGGCAGAAGGTTCTGCCGCATTCACAGGTCTCGTAGTTGACAACACCGATATCGCGTGTGCGGTAACGGAGCAGGGGGAAGGCTTCCTTGGTGATGCAGGAGAAGACGATCTCACCCTCAGAACCCTTGGGAAGAACCTCGCCGGTATCGGGGTCG
>JAFVYN010000036.1 GCA_017508605.1 Clostridia bacterium | reverse complement strand
CCAACGATTCGAAAACAAAAAGGCACTCTCGCACCCTTTCGCCGCCTCCCCCCTCAGCGAGCGCACTGATGAAGATCTCGCAGCCCCCCGCGCGGGACGAAAACGCCTCCACCAGAACGGGAAGCGTTCCGATATTGAAACCGACCTCACGCTTTGCGCGATCGAGAAGCACCCCGACGAGCCGTTTGGTTTTTTGATCGCAGCCGTCAAGCCCCTCCGCCGTCAGGTCATAGGCTTCAAGCTCCTCTTTCGTCAGTCTGGCTTTGAGCTTTTTCTCTCCCATCACCGTAAAATCCATTATGTATCATCCTTTCGTCATCAAAGCATCATTGCTTACTGCTATTATAAGCCCTTTCACGGCAAAAGGCTACCCCAAAATTTATGGTAACGCTGTCTCTTTTTTGAAGACGTACATATTACCGCCATGCAACGCATAGGATGAAGTACAAGCCCATTGTAACACAGTTTTTTACACTTTGCAAGTATCGGAGGATCTATCGATGGCAAAAAAATCGCCAAAAAAGCTTTTGATCTCAGCGCTTGCCCTTCTCTTTCTTCTGGTTCTGACCAAAAGCCTTCCCACACTTCTCGCGTGGGATACCGAAACCGCGAAAACGTCCTCTGAAGGATCAACGCAGGCAGACCGCGTAATACTGACAAGTCCGCCTTCACTCTCACTCCCTTTTTTCTCAACGGCAAAAGAGACACCCCTCTCCTCATCCTTTTCTCTGCCCGTCATAGCCGAGGAAACCGCCCCGATCAGCCCAAAAGCGCCTGCTGTCACACATGCGTTGACGCCCGTCACAGGACTTGAGGGGACGCCGCCCGTTGCCATCACCCAACAGAGACTTCCCACCGTATGGGTAACGGGACTTGCCGACACGCCGCCCATCGACGTCGGCGCACTCAGTCCCACCGCCGCCTCACCCGAGGTTGCCGCCTTCGTCGCAACAGCATATGCCCTGGATTTTCCAAAAAGCGAAGTCCGTAGTGCAAAAGCTCTGAAGGAGGAGCTGGATACCATCGTCGAAAAAGCCAAGGCATCGGGGATAAGCACCCTGTATTTTCAGGTGCGGCCCGCCTCGGATGCCTTTTATGAATCCTCACTCTTTCCCTCCTCACGCTATCTGGTTCAAAAAGAAGGTGAGCAAGCACCCATCGACGTCCTTCGCTATCTCATCGAGCGCGCGCACCGTGAGGGGCTTTTTGTCCATGCATGGATCAATCCCTACAGGATCCGAAGCGCGGCTGAGCGTGACATTGCGCTCTCCCCCGACCACCCCGCCCGTCTTGACCCCTCGCTTGCCTTCACCGTCAAGGGAGGATACTATTATCAGCCCGCCAAGGAGTCGGTCAGGCAGCTGATCGCCGCCGGGGTCGGGGAGATCGTCTCGCGTTATGATGTCGACGGAATTCTTCTGGACGATTATTTCTATCCCGAAGGCATCAAGGATGAGGATGCCGCGCTGTACGAACAGTACCGTCAGACGGGGGGAAAACTATCCCTTGGCGATTGGCGTCGCGAGGAGATCACCCGTATGATCCGCCTTCTCTATCAAACCGTCAAACAGGAGCGCCCCGACTGTCTCTTCGGCGTTTCGGTGCGAGGCATCTGGAAAAATCAGAAGGACGATCCCGCGGGAAGTCCGACAAATGGCGCGGATTCCTATTCCGTCGATTATGCCGACCCGCTTTTGTGGGCGCGTGAGGGCATCGTTGATCATATCGCCCCGCAGCTGTATTGGTCCTTCAACGATCCAAACGCCCCCTTTGTTCCCCTTGCCGACTGGTGGCAAAGCGCCCTTTCGACCACCAAAGCAAAGCTGACCGTCGCCCTTGCTCCCTACCGCATCCCTTCCTCCGAGCTGAAAGCCCAGATCTTCTATCTCTCCATGCAAGCCTCGCCCTCCCTCGCCCTCTTCCGCTTTTCCTACTTATAAAAACGATCCCCCGATCAGATACCTTTCGGCATGTGATCGGGGGATATGTCTTACTGATGGAAAGCTGTGATGCCTCAGCCAAGAAGCTCGATCTCGGAGATCGCTTTGGCGCCCTTGATGACGAGCTTATAGTGCTGATAGTCCGCGGAAGCGGATACGAGGAAGGGCTTGGTGTAGTGACCCCACTGGAACGCTACGTTCTGCCATGCGCCGACAGAGGTCCATGCGCCGCCGTCACATGCGCCAAACAGCTCGATCGAGTCGATCTCGGTATGCTCGCTGGCGGGCGAGGTCAGGGTGAGCATTGCCACGCGGTATGCCTCGGGAGAGGAGAAGACGACCGTCAGCTCTTCGCCGCCGAGAACGGTCTCGGTCTTCGAGTTGTTATCGAAGGCAGCCGATACCGCGCCGATATTACTCTTGACGGTATATGCCGCAACGGGCGTGGGATCGAGCGCGTCGGTCACAGCCACGGGCGTGTAGGCGGGTACGGTGTCGACCCAGGGCTTGGCGGGGACGTCGCCCACGGTCAGAGAGGAGGGTGCCGTTCCCTTTGCCCAATCGGAAGGCTCAGGACCCATTTCAAACTCAAATACGCCGCCGTCCTTGATCATCTCATGCGTGAATACGCAGGAGTTGTAAGGCTCGCCGTTGAATTTTGCCGACTGGATGTATACGTTTTCGTCAGAATTATTGTGAGCGATCACACGAAGACTCTTGCCGCCGTAGTTTACGGTGATGTCCGAGAAAGCGGGCGAGCCGATGGTGTATTCGCCGCTGCCGATACAAACGGGATAGAAGCCAAGGCAGGTAAAGAGATACCAGCAGGACATTTCGCCGTTATCCTCGTCACCGGGGAAGCCCTGACCGAAGTTTGCGCCCACAAAAAGACGCTTGGTGCAGTCGCGGGCATACTTCTGGGTCTTGTAATGATCGGTAGTGTGGTTGTACATATAGATGATGTGATGCGAGGGCTGATTGGAGATACCGAATCTGCCGAGCTTCACTTCTCTGGCTTCGCGCTGTTCGTGGATACCGCCGCGTTCATCCTGCGCACCGTAGCCGCGATAGACGTCATTGGTCTCAAAGATGGTGTCCATCTTCTTCGCCATAGCCGCCTTGCCGCCGTAGAGGTTGGCAAGACCCTGACCGTCATGTACCACGCTGACAGACATGTTGTAAGCATCGGTCTCCGTATAGTCCGCACCCCAGAAGAGAGGATCGAACTTGCCTTCGTGATAGTTGCGCTTGGTCCACGAGCCGTCAGCCTCGCGTCCCTTGAACCATTTGTTCTCAATACCCTCGCCGTCCGAGAAGAGCAAGGTGTAATTCAGAGCGCGGTTGCGGAAATAGGCATATTCGGCAAGATACGCTTCCTTCTTGGCGGGATCGCTTTCGCGGTCAGCCAGGATCTTCGCCATCTGCGAAATGCCGTAGTCATTGATATAGCCCTCGATCGACCAGGAGAAATCCTCACCCGCGCCGGGTGTATAGCCGAGGAAGACCGAACGCTCCATCTTGGTGCGTCCGCCGTGAACGGGATTGTTCGGATAGACCGAGCCGTCCTTCAGAGAGGAGAGGTATGCGCCTTCGACGTCGAAATCAAAGCCCTTGACGAGCGCGTCGGCAAAGATAATGTCAGAAGACGTACCGACCATGCAGTTGACACCGCCGGGTGCGGACCAACGGGGGATCCAGCCCTGATCGTGGTAGTGACGGGTGAAGCCGTCAAGCAGGGTGGGAAGCTTTTCGGGTGTGAAGAGCGTATAACCTGCCCATGCGGTACGGTAGGTATCCCAGAAGCCGTTGTTGATATACATAATACCGTCTTCGGTCTTGTTGGAATAGGGGCTGTGATACTTCCAGACGGGCTCTTCGTTCGTGCCGAAGTTCTCGCTGAGAAGGTTCGGATATTTATAAAGATAATAGAGAGCGGAATAGACGTTGCCGATCTCTTCTTCTCTCGCACCCTTGATATCGCTGATGTGGGAGAAGATCTCATCCCATTCGTCGGCAGCGAGAGACGCGATCTCATCAAAACTCTTGCCGCAAAGCTCAAGCTCGTAGTTCTTCTTTGCCTGGAAGTGATCGATATACGAGGTCGCAAACTGCATGTTGACCTCGTCTTCGGCGAATACCGCAATACCGCCTCTGCCTACCGTCTTGGTGGCAACGGGAACAGCGTCGAACTTACCATATACGTACAGTCTGCCCGAGCCGTTGCTTCTGTGATCGGAATACGCGACGAACGAACCGTCAGCGCCGAAGGAGATCGAGCCGTCGGCAACCTGATCGTCAAAGAGAACGCTGTGATACCTGGCGTTCTTGCCGTAGGTAAAGCGTACCGAAACGCCGTGGCAGGTGGGCGCCATCTCAAGCTTCGAGTCGGCGGCATCCACGCCGTCCTCACCGAAGGCTATGCTGTAATAATGCGCAAGACCGATCTCGTTCTTGTGGCTGAACTTGTTGCGAAGACGCTTGGTGTCAACGCTGTCGGTCTCGGCGTTCTTCGAGGTATTGACCATGAACTGCCACGAACCGCGCTCGCCGATCCAGATCGAAGGCTCGTGCGAAACGGTCATTGCCAGCATGTTGTCGGAAAGCCATGCGTAATGCTTGGAATGCTCGGGAATATTCACGGGCGCGTACATCGCAAAGCCCTGGGGAACGGTCACGGCAGGAGTGGTAAGACCGTGCGAGAAGGCGGGGGAGTCATTCGTGCCGCGGAAGATCGTCGCATAGTGGCAAGGACGGGTCTTGAGGGGCGCTTTTTTGTCAACCAGCGAGATATCGTCAAAATACGTCACGAATTCACGCTTGCCGTCGGGCATTTCATATTCGAGAACGATCTTCTGTACCGTCTTGCCCGCATAGGCGGAAAGCGAGGAATACAGCTGATTCCACTGATGGGTGTAGAGCGTACGGCTCTTGCCCTGCGCTACCGGAGTCAGAAGATTGCCGTTCTGATCAATAAGCTCAGCACGGGTGCCGTCGGTGAAATAGACGCCGAGGGCAAAATACATCTGGCTGTAATCATAATCGTAATGCTCACCCGAAAAATACGGGAAAATATGATAGGTAAAGACCGTGTCTTCGCTGACAGTCACGTTCAGATTGTCAAACAGCGTGACGTTTGCCTTGCCAATCAGAGAATGACCTTCAACACACAGGGTGTGCGGACCGGAAATACCGGTGTGAGGTCTTGCGATCCAGACTTCATCGGGACCGTCCTTGACCGTCAGGGTCATGGCGTTGATCGCCAGATCCTTGAAATCGCCGTCAAAGGAGGACGCGAATAAAACACGCTCGGAAAAATACTCAGGTAGATAGGATTTGTTCATATGCAGTAGCCGATTCCTTTCTTGGTTGGGGGATTCCCCTATTCTGCCAGTATAATATCACTTGTAGCATTATATCAAATTTTTTTGGTAAAATCAACTCTTTTTCCTATTTTCTGTAAAAATTTAATCCTATTCGTTGTACAGTGATAAAAACTCTTGACAAAAGGGGGATTTATGTTATAATAGGTCTGCAAATACCGACGCTTTCCGACCGAAAGTAAGACAGAAGGAGACCGCCATGAAGCTGACCGATATCGGCACCGTGAAAGCCCTGATGGGCGAAAACGCATTCAAAAAACAGTTTGGGCAGAACTTTCTCATCAGTGAGGCTGTTCCCCGCCGCATCGCCGAATCGGGTGCCGCCAAGGGTACGCTCGAGATCGGTCCGGGCATCGGCACGCTGACACGGGAGCTTTGCGAACGCTCCGAAAAGGTAGTCGCCGTCGAGATCGACACCACGCTTCTACCCATCCTCGATCAGACACTTGCCGATTTTCAGAATGTTAAGATTATCAATCAGGATATCATGAAGGTCGATATCCCCACCCTTCTCGCCGAGGAATTCGTGGGTTTTGAGGAGATCGCCGTCTGCGCCAATCTCCCGTATTATATCACCTCGCCCGTTCTTATGAAGCTGCTCGAATCCAAAGCCCCCTTCAAGAGCATCACCGTCATGGTGCAAAAGGAGGTCGCCGCGCGCCTCAGCGCTCCCGCAGGAAGCGAGACCTACGGTGCGCTCACCGCGTCGGTCTCGTATTATGCCTCCGTCAAAAAGCTGTTTGACGTCCCCGCGGGTTGCTTTATGCCCAAGCCCAAGGTCGATTCCGCCGTCGTCAAGCTCTCGCTGTACGAAAAACCCCCTGTCGATTGCAACGAAGCCACCCTCTTCAAGGTCATCCGAGGTGCCTTCGCGCAGCGCCGCAAGACCCTCGTCAATTCCCTCTCGACCGTCATCAGCCATATCCCCAAAAGCACCCTCGCCGAGATCATCGTATCCTGTGGCTACCCCGCAACCACCCGCGGCGAAACCCTCGATATCCAAGCCCTCTCCCAAATCGCCAACGCAATCGATGGGTATCGGGGATAAAAGTGAATCAAAAAGCCTCGAAGCGGACGAAAACCGCTTCGAGGCTTTTTGGTATATGGGTCAGTCCCGATACCCCCACACGACGGGGCGGTTGTCGGGGTTCCAGTTCTCGTCCCAACCGTCGGGCTTGCGCTCGGCTTCGGCAAAGACCGTGACGCCGCCGCAGTCCCAGAAGACGTCCTCGCCAAGAGCTGTCAGACTGTCGGGAAGCGTTGCCGCAAGAAGGCATCCGTCGTGAGCAAACGCCCTGTCACCGACCTCCGTCACGCCGTCGGAGATCGCGATGGCAACAAGACTTTTGCAACCGAAGAAGGCATTGTCATCGATCACCGTCACACTGTCGGGGATCTTTATGGCAACAAGACTTTCACAGCCGAAGAACGCGCTGTCGCCGATCCTTGTCACACCGTCGGGAAGGGTGACGTCGGCAAGCCTTTTGCAGTAATGAAACGCCCGTTTGCCGATCTCTGTCACACGGCGCGGAACTTTGATCGCCGTAAGACTTTCACAGCAAGAAAACGCGCCCGTTTCAATCACCGTCACACTGTCGGGAAGGGTGATCGACTCAAGATGCTCGCAGCCCATGAACGCGCCCTCCCCAAGAGCCGTCACGCCGTCGGGGACGGTGACCTCGACAAGGGTCTCACAGCCGTAAAACGCGTCAACCCCAATGAGCGTCACACGATCGGGGATCACGACCTTCTCCGCCTTCCCCACGTACGCGATCAAAATCCCATCCTCGATCTCAAAATCAGACGATATCGAAGAACTGTTTCCTTCGTAAGCCTTCATGTCGCTCTCCTTGTGTATCGGACGTTTTTTTCATTATACAATACGCGTCATTATACAATACGCGATTTTTCTTGTCAATAACAGATTCAAAAAAAGGACAGATCCAAAACAACAAATGGTGTATACAGAGAGATCCGCGATCACGAAGCGGGGTCGCCTTGGCAGATGAAGGTAAGAGTGGGATGATCCGCCTGCCAATCGTCGGCTTTTTTAACGAGGCTCCACGCGGCGGAGGTGCCGGGATATGTCACAATCTCAAGGACGTCGCAAGCGTAGAAGACCTGCGCGCCGATACGCTCGACGGATTTTGAGAGCGCCACGCTTTCAAGGGCTGCGCAGGAATCAAAGGCGCGCTCGCCGATCACTTCAACGCTGTCGGGAAGAACGATCGTTTTCAGTGAAGCGCAGCGGCGAAACGAAGCCGCTCCGATCTCGCTGAGTCCCTCGGGCAGGGTGATCTCCTTGAGCGATCCGCAGGCGGAAAAGACCTGCATATCCAGTTTGGTGAGCGATTTTGAGAGCGTAACGCTTTCAAGCCCCTCGCAATCCGAAAAGGCGGCGGCATCCATTCTCGTCACGGTGTCGGGGATCGTAACACTTGTGATCTTCCGACATCCCGCAAAGGCATACGAGCCGATATAGGTAAGAGCCTTCGGAAGGCGGATCGCTTCCAGAGAGACACAGCCGTGAAAGGCGGATTTATGAATGGCGGTCAGGCTTTCGGGAAGCGTGACGGTCTGAAGCTTCTGACAGTCGGCAAAGGCACGGACACCAAGCTCAGTCACGCCTTCCTTGACCACGATCGTCCTCGCGCTGTAAGCAGGAAACCGAACACTGCCGTCCTGAGAAGCAATAAAAGAGCCGACCTCCGCGATCTCGATCTCATCGCAGCCGCGGAAGATGTGATCGCCAAGCTCAGACACCGCGTCAAGCTTGACCGACTTGATCGCCACACAGTCCTGAAAGGCATGATCGCCGATCTTCATCAGGCTGCTTGGCAAATGCGCTTCGGTCAGGGCAACGCATTCACGGAAGGCGTTCTCCCCGATCACGGTGATACCCTCGCCAAGCGTAAGCTCCGTCAGGTTGCGGCAACCGTAAAAAGCGTCCGCCCCGATCTCAGAAAGCTTGGCGCCGAATCCGACCTTCGACAGGATCTTGCAATCCTTGAATGCTCCCGCGCCGATCGACGTCAGGGATTCGGGCAAAACGATCTCGCTAAGAGAGGAACATCCCTCAAACATGGCATTCCCGACGGCAGACGTGCCTTCGGCGAAGCTGACACTCTCAAGACGGGGACAGGCGGCAAAAATGCCCTCACCAAGCGTGTCGGGTGTTCCCTTAAGCACCACGCTCTTCAGAGAGGTGCAGTCACGAAAGGCGCGGCTGTCTATCGTTTTGACACCGGCGGGAACGGTAACGCTTTCCAGAAAGGTACAGCCGCGGAATGCCTCCGCGCCGATCGTGACAAGGGTCGAGGGCAGCACCACGCCGACGATATCGTCACGTTCGGCATAAAGCGAAGGCGCAAGCTCTACCACGCCCTCTTCGATCACAAGCGTGATGCGTTCGGGCGTGTTGTCCGAGCGCCCGACGATCGCGATCACGGCAAGAATCACCGCCACCGCCGCGATCGCGACGGGCAAAGCTTTTTTGATAAAAGCGGAATGTTTCATATACTGTCTCCTTGAAAAGCTTCTCCCTCTTTGCGAGAAAAGATCGCCAAAAGAGGGAGAAAGCTGAAAATCATGATCTGTTTTACCTTACCGTAGCCTGAGTCTTATCAGACATCTTCAGAAATAAATACCATCGGAATGAGGAAAAAGGCAACCAAACGAGAGAGCAGAATTGATCTCGTTACGGCAATTCTGATAGGCTACGGTATTGGGGGACATAAACACCACCACGGCCTCTGCCTCGATGAGATGCGCGGCAATATTTTTAGGCCATTCGGTGTCTGCCTCGATCCCTTGGTCAAACCGCAGACGAAAGCCCGTGTTCTGCATGGCTTTGATGAAAAGAGAAACGGTCTCACTATCCTTGTGCGCATCGCTGATAAAGAGATATGGGGATTCTATGTTGAAAACACCCATGAAATTGTTCCATATACATCGATTGAGAAAAGTATATCATGTTTGGAATACAAAGTCAATATCTATCGCCAAACATTCTATGACGACAAGGTCGGCATAGCTTTTACAAAACATGCACCTCGCGGTACACCAGGGTATGCTTATCCCCTACTGCCGCGTCCTCGTGAAAATGGCCGCCAAAGTGGTGCTTGAAATCGGTCTCATACATGACCCATTCGAGAAAACCCGTCAGCTCGGCGTCGACGGGATAGGGCGTTATCCCATGGCGCAGGATCATCTCACGCGGCAGGGTGTGGGAGATGATATAATCCACCGCCATACCGTGTCTCTTCAGATTGGCGGTGGCGTTTCGGTAATCCTCGCCTGTCGGAAGCTCTTCCCTGAACCACGTTCCCTCCTTAAGAACGAGAGCGACCGTATCACCCTCGTAGCCAAAGGACGCAAAAAGGGAAAAAAGCTCCTCACGGTAGCCCGCAAGCGCCTCGCGAACTTCCTTCTGATAGGCTTCCCCGAAGCTTTTTTGGATCATCTCCGCAAAAAAGCTCCGTCTTTCGTCCCGATCTCTTGTCAGGCACTCGTCATAGCACGCAAAGGTCCTCTTCAGGATGCCCCCGAGCCGTCGGTACAGGATCGCGGCGATGGCGTCGATCAGACGGTAGCAGTCCTCACGGTCCGTCACCACCAGAGCATCCGCTATCTTCTTCTGATGATCATATGCGTCGCGGCGCACCAGAAAGGGGCTGATCCGCTCACGGGAAACGCCGTAAAATAAGGTAGCGTAACGGTTCTGATTAAAGCCGCGGTCGGTGGAGGCAGCACCGCCCATCGCAAAGACGGTCTTATCCCCCTCTGCCGTCGGGATGGTATAGACCTCGCCGTTCACAAGCGCGATCACGCGCTCCCTGATAAAGCGCGCCTTACCGCCGCACCAGGGCTTTGTGGGATATCCGTAAATACGGGGATAATGCTCGTGATTGCCGAGAACAAAGGCGATCGTGCAGGAAAACTCCCGCATAAGGTCGTCGAGAAACGCCTCCTCGCGGTAGGTATTGCGCATCACGAAGCCAAAATCCCCCGTGACGAGAAGGAGATCCCTCTCGCCGAGTCGGTATGCGCGAAGAAGTCCGAGAAGATCCTCCCGGATCCCGTGAAGATCTCCCGTCAGTAAGATCCGATCGAACATAAGGATCTCCTTTCTGTACTGTTTTTCATAGCGCCGCTTTCTTATTCCTGCGGCTTTCCCTTGGGCAGCTCCTTGCCCTTCGTACCGCGCTTACCGGTTGCCGACAGGGGATACGCCACCTCGTCGCATTCGAAGCGCTCACCCGACAGCATCGCGATCTCCACGTGATCGTCGCCGTCAAACTTCATGCCGATCACCCCGAGAGAGGTGCGCTTGACGGTCGACAGGCTGTTCACGTCAAAGGAAACCGCCTTTCTGTCACGCGAGATGAGAACGGCGTATTTCTGCTCGATCACAAGCGCCTTGACAAGAAGATCCCCCTCGGAAAGCTTGATATCGACCGACTTTCTCTGCGATACGAAATCCGAAAGCGCTACCTTCTTCACGTAACCGCGCTCGCTCACCAGAAGAAGGTTTCGCTTCAAGGTGCGGTCAGAGGCGATCGAAACCACTTTTTCGCCGAGAGAGAGTGCGCTCACCTTTTCGAGGGGCACGCCCTTTTCGTTGAATCTGCCCATCGGGACCGACATTGCCTTCACACTGTGGCACTTGCCCTCGGCGGTGAAGACAAACAGTCTGCCCGTGTTCATGACCTCAAGACACCAACGGTATTCCTTCGGAATATTGCGGTAATTACGGTTATAGGTCGCCTCGTCAAAGAGCTTGATATAGCCGAGTCTGTCGACCACCGCATAGACCAATTCTTCCTTGATCTCGGGCTTCTTGATCTCAACGGGAGCGGCATCCACGATCTCGGTACGTCTCGGAACGGCATACTTCTTCTTGACCGAAAGCAGCTCCGAGCGCATATGCGAGGTCATGCGCGTCTTACTTGACAAAAGCGCCGAATAGCTCTCAATTGCCTTGTTCGACTGCTCAAGCTCCTTGAGAAGAAGCTCCATTTCAAGACCGATCAGCTTTTGCAGCTTCATGTCGAGAATGGCATCGGCCTGAAGCTCGGTAAAGGCGAACTGCTTGGCGATCTTCTCCGCCGCCTTGGTTCTGAAGCGAATGCCCTCCGTCACGCCCTTCATAAGACAGCTTTTCGCCGTCTGCACCGTACGGGAGCCGCGAAGCACCTCGATGATGGTGTCGATGCAGTCGACAGCCTTCACAAGACCCTCCTTGATCTCGGCGGTGCGTTTCTCACGCGCGAGAAGGGTCTTATACTTTCGTATCTGCGTTTCACGGTAAAAGTCAAGATACTCACTCAGAATGCGGTGCAGGGACATCTGATAGGGCATACCGCCCGAAAGCAGCATGGCGTTATAGCCGAAGGTATCCTCCAGCTTGGCTTTCTTATACAGAATGTTGATATACTGCTCGGCATCGGTATCGCGCTTGACCTCGATCACGATGCGGATCCCGTCCTTACCCGAAAGATTCTTGATATCCACCACGTCGGGCAGCTCCTTGCGTCTCGTCAGCTCGGCAACGGTATCCATGAACTTGTCGATCGCGCCGATCATGGGCTGGGGGATCTCGCTCACCACGATATTCTTCTTGCCCTTCTCCCCCTTTTCGACCGTGACCTTCGCGCGGATACGGATCTTGCCCGAGCCGCTCTCATAGATGGCGGGCAGCTCGCTTTTGTTGACGATCACGCCGCCCGTGGCAAAATCAGGGCCTTGGATATAGGAAAACAGCTCTTCCGACTTCATTTTGGGCTTGTCAAGAAGCGCCACCGCCGCGTCGACGATCTCACCGAGATTGTGCGTGGGGATCTTGCTCGACATACCGACCGCGATGCCGTCGGTTCCGCTCAGAAGAATGTGGGGAAGCGTCGCGGGAAGCACAACGGGTTCTTTTTCCTTGTTGTCGAAATTGGGCATGAAGTCCACGACCTCCTTATCGAGGTCGGATAAGAGGATCTCCTCGGTAATGGCGGAAAGGCGCACCTCGGTATAACGCGAGGCGGCGGCTTCGTCGCCCTCGACCGAGCCGAAGTTACCGTGTCCGTCCACCAAGGGGTGGAGATAACAGAAATCCTGCGCCATATGTACCATGGCGTCATAAATCGAGCTGTCGCCGTGGGGATGGTATTTACCCATCGTTTCGCCCACGACTCTGGCGGATTTTTTATAATCACCGCTGTGCGAAAGCCCCAGCGATTTCATTGCCCACAGAATACGGCGGTGGACCGGCTTCAGACCGTCACGCACGTCGGGAAGCGCGCGGTCGGTGATCACGCTGACCGCGTAATCGAGATAGGAGGATGCCAGCTCCTCGCAGTAATCGGTCATCACAATGTCTTCTTCATAAGGCTCAAGCTCTTCGGGTATACTCTTTTTCTTTGCCATCGGTCATCACCTCACACGTCAAGATTTGCCTTGTCGGCATTGTCCATGATATATTTCCGTCTCGGGGGGACCTCCTCACCCATCAGCACCGACGTCATGCGATTGGCATCGATCACGTCATCCATGGTGATCTTTTTCAGCTTGCGGGTGCGGGGATCCATCGTGGTCTCCCAAAGCTGAGAGGCATCCATCTCGCCAAGACCCTTATAGCGCTGAATGTCAAAATTCGTACCGTGCTTCTTGCGGTATTCGGCAAGCGCCTTGTCATCGTACAGATACTCGGTCTTGCCCCGCTTGGGCTTGACACGGTACAGAGGCGGCATCGCGCGGAACAGCTTGCCCGCGTGGATCAGCTCGGGCAGAAAGCGGTAAAAGAAGGTGAGAAGCAGCGTCGAGATATGGCCGCCGTCGACGTCGGCATCGGCGGCGATGATGATCTTGTGATAGCGGAGCTTTTTGATATCGAAATCGTTGCCGAAGCCCTCCGAGAAGCCGCAACCCAGCGCGTTGACAAGGGCGCGGATCTCCTCGTTGTCAAGAACCCTGCCGATCTTCTGCTTCTCGACGTTCAGAATCTTACCGCGAATGGGCAGGATCGCCTGATATTTACGGTCTCTGCCCGTTTTCGCCGTGCCACCAGCTGATTTACCCTCGACAATAAACAGCTCACATTTGTCGGGGTCAGAGGATTCCTGGCGCGCCAGCTTACCGTTGCCCTCAAAGGCAAATTTCTTGTCAGAAAGGTTGGGAGCGCCGCCTCCCGGCGCGTTGCTCGCGTTGGTCGCCACGATCTTGAGAAGCTCCTCGATCAGTCGGGTATCACGGTCAAAGATATAGCTGAGTCTCTGTGTGACCACCGTGCTGACCGCGTTCAGGGCATCGTTGTTATCGAGCTTGGTTTTGGTCTGCCCGTCAAAACGGGGAGCGGGATGGCTGATCGACACCACGGCAAGAAGCCCCTGACGGATATCGCCCGCCTGATAATTCTGCGATTCCTTGATCTTGTGCAGACTGTGCGCGTATTGGTTGATCGACTTGGAGATCGCCTGCTTGAAGCCGTTCACGTGTGTGCCGCCCTCAACGGTATTGATGTTGTTGCAGAAGGAGACCAGCGTTTCGCCGTAATCGTTCACGTAGCAGAACGCCGCGTCCACCGTGATCCCGTCACGCTCACCGTGAAGGGTCACCGTCTTTGAAAGGCGCACCGTATCGGGGTCGCCGCTGAGCATAAAGTCCACGTAGCCCGCAAGCCCCTCAGCCTCGTGAAAGACCTCCTTTTCCTTGCCGTCACGCTCGTTACAGAACACCAGCGTCAGACCGGGATTGAGATATGCCGTCTCGTGCAGACGGTCGCGGATCGCCTCCGCCTTGAACTCCACCGTATCAAAGATCGTC
Organism: Clostridia bacterium; assembly: GCA_017508605.1. Taxonomy (GTDB): domain Bacteria; phylum Bacillota; class Clostridia; order Oscillospirales; family CAG-272; genus RGIG1993. The sequence continues at coordinate 17,726 of JAFVYN010000036.1, read as the reverse complement.
TCATCGGGCGTGAAGGTGATCTTCGTGCCCGTTCCCTTGGCTTTGCCTACCACGGGAAGAAGCTCGCCGCGCGCAAGCGCGACGGTGGGGATTCCCTTGGCGTATTCGTCACGGTAGATCAGTCCATCGCGCTTGACCTCCACGGTCATCGTCTTCGAAAGTGCGTTCACGACCGACGAGCCGACACCGTGAAGTCCGCCCGAGGTCTTATAGCTTTTGCTGTCAAATTTACCGCCCGCGTGCAGAGTGGTCATAATAATACGCTCAGCGGGATAGCCCTTTTCGTGGATGTCGACGGGAATGCCGCGACCGTCATCCTCTACCGCTGCCGAGCCATCCTTACCGAGCGTCACCGTAATGAGACTGCATTTCCCTGCGAGATGCTCGTCCACCGAGTTATCGAGGATCTCATACACCAGATGGTTCAGCCCCTTGACGCCTGTCGAACCGATATACATGCCGGGGCGCACTCTGACCGCCTCCAGCCCTTCCAGCACCGCAATACTGTCGGCGCCGTATTCTTCCCTTTTTTTCGTTTCCGTCATTGTATCCTCCTCTTTGACTGTCGATCTATCTGCATATATATTCATATTCCGTGTATCGATATATATCACAGTATACCATATTTTCTTGCAAAAGAAAAGAGGCTTTTGTGATTTTTTCAAAAAAATTTTTCGGCAGAAAAAAATACCGCTCCCACCTTGCCTTGGGTGTGAGCGGTATTTTTTCAGTTCAGAAGCGCACGGTCATTTGAGAATTCCTTACCGCTGGTTTCGGAGAATTTGCGGATGAGGGCATCGACCGTCAACTGCTTTTTCTCCTCGCCCGACACATCAAAGATGATCCTGCCCTCATGCATCATGATAAGGCGATTGCCGTGAGCGATGGCATCCTTCATATTATGCGTGACCATCATCGCCGTCAGGTTGTTTTCGGCGATCAGCTTATCTGAGATCTCAAGGACCTTGGCGGCGGTCTTGGGGTCAAGGGCTGCGGTATGCTCGTCAAGAAGCAGGATCTTCGGCTTCTTGAGAGATGCCATCAGCAGTGTCAGCGCCTGACGCTGACCACCCGACAGAAGACCGACCTTAGCGGTCATGCGATCTTCAAGACCGAGATCGAGGATCTTGAGCAGTTCGCGGAATTCTTCCTTTTCTTTACGGGTGATGCTCCAGCGAAGCGTACGCCGTTCGCCGCGGCGTGCGGCGATGGCAAGGTTTTCCTGGATCTCCATCGGAGCGGCAGTACCCAGCATCGGATCCTGAAAGACTCTGCCGAGGTATTTCGCACGCTGATGCTCCGAGAGCTTGCCGACATTCACGCCGTCGATGATGATCTCGCCCGAATCAATGGGCCAGACACCCGCAATGGCGTTCAGGGTGGTGGATTTTCCCGCCCCGTTACCGCCGATGACCGTAACGAAATCACCGGGATTCAGATGCAGGTCCACTCCGCAAAGCGCCTTTTTCTCGTTGATCGTCCCGGGATTGAAGGTTTTTCTGACATCATTCAGATATAACATTATTCCGCCTCCTTCGGTAAAGAGGGTGTATGCTTTTCCTTGTGTTTATGCTTTTCAGCGTAGGGCTTCGTAAAATACTTTTTCTTCCAATAAGGTGCCGCAAGAAAGAGAGCCACCACAATAGCGGAAAGCATCTTGAGATAATTGGAGTCAAGCCCGAGATAGATCACCGTAGAATACACAATGAAATACACAATACCGCCGAGAACAACGGTAATGAGCTTCAGCGCGAAATTGTTACGCGAAAGCCATCCGAAGAGGGCTTCGCCAATAATGACAGCCGCAAGACCGATAACGATCGCACCCTTACCCATATTGATATCCGAATTACCTTGATACTGTGCGAGAAGTGCCCCCGCAAAGGCAACGATGCCGTTGGACAGCACAAGACCGAAGATCTTGCAAAGGTCGGTATTGATACCCTGTGCGCGGCTCATGTTGAGATTGGCACCCGTTGCGCGAAGAGAGGAGCCGTATTCCGTACCGAAGAACCAGTACAGAAGAGCGATCACCACAATGCAGATCACCTCAAGGATGATGAGTGAGCGGTTCATATCGAGCATCGATACCAGGGTGTTGAAATTTCTTGCCGAAAGAGGCAGATTGGCGGCACTGCTCTTGTCAAGCGCAAGACCCATGATCTTCAGATTGACACTCCACAAAACCAGCTGTGTCAGAATACCCGCAAGAATGGCAGGAATGCCCATGAAGGTGTGAAACACACCGGTCAGAAGGCCCGAGAGCATGCCGGCGATAAAAGCACAGATCATCGAGACAGTCAGCGAACAGCCCAGCGTCATCATGGTGGCACAGACAGCCGCCCCGGTACAGATACTGCCGTCGACCGTCAGATCGGCAATATCAAGTACCTTATAGGTGATGTATACGCCGATCGCCATAATCCCCCAGATCATACCCTGCGCGACCGCGCCGGGCAGTGAGGAGATGTAGTTCAGAAACGATTCCATCAGAAATCTCCTTTGCGATAAACAGTGATAAAACAGTGTCCGCCGAAGGCTGAAAACAGCCTTCGGCAGAATGGATATACGTAAGCGTCGGGATTAGTCAAGGGGGGTATAGCCAAGCTCCTCAAGAGCGGCGGTATCAATGCCGAGATCGGCACAGATCGCGGGATTGTACTTCTTGGTCTCCTGAGGTGCGTAAGCGATCGCCATTTCTTCGATCTTGGCATCGCCCTTCAGGATGGAAGCTGCCATTTCACCGGTCTTGTAGCCGAGATCATAGTAGCTGATCGAAAGCGTTGCGATACCGCAACCCGAGCAGATACCGGATTCACCCGCAATAACGGGGGTCTTGCCGGTCTTACCGTAGATGGTCTCGGCGCAGGAAGCGGCGGTGTTGTCGGTGGGAATGTAGATCGCGTCGGATTCCTTGGCTGCCTTCTCGGCAACCGTTCCGACATCGTTCGAGTCGGAGAAGGCGTAATTCGTGCAGGTAACGCCCTTAGCGGTAAGATACTCGGTCACCTTCTTGACCTGATAATCGGAATTGGCTTCAGACGAGCAGTAGAGCATACCGACCTTGGTCGCGGTGGGAACAAGGTCAAGGATCATCTGTGCCTGCTTTTCGAGATCCGCAAGGTCAGACGTACCCGATACGTTCGAACCGACCGTACCGCTGAAATCCTTGATGCCGAGAGCGACGCCGTATTCGGTAACAGATGTACCGAGGATCGGAATCTTGGTAGTAGCGTTATACGCCGCCTGGAGCGCGGGAGTAGCGTTTGCCATAATGAGATCAACATTTTTCGTTACGAAGGAGTTTGCGATCGTAGCGCAGGTATCGGTGGAGTTTGCGGCATTCTGGATGTCGATCGTGACATTTTCTTCGCCCAGCTTATCCTTCAGTGCCTGGACAAAGCCTTCGGTCGCCGCATCGAGAGCGGGGTGTGTCACAAGCTGGATCACACCGACGGTATAGGTGCCATCGGCAGAGCAAGCAGTCATCGAAAGTGTGCCGAGAAGCATAACGGCAACAAGCAATAAGCTGATCAATCTTTTGAGTTTCATGGTTATCTCCTTTGATAATAAAAATGATATATTCTACTAGACTCTTCGTCTGTTGGGAACAAAAAAGTCTCTGTGCCAAAAACGGCACAGAGACGAAAAAACTTCGTGATACCACTCTGCTTCATCCCTCTCTTACAAGAGAGATCTCATGGGGCGCACATCACGTCCCTGTCGATATGACGGTCGAACCCGTTGCAGCCTACCCATTCCTCAGAACTTCAGCGCACAGCTCCCGAAAGGAATTCGCCGCCATACTCCGCTACCGTTTTGCACCAAACAACGGCTCTCTGAAAGCATTTTTGACGGGTACTGATTTTCGATCAACGCTTTTCTTTTTAAAAACGCTGTCATTATAGCACCCCTTTTCCCGTTTGTCAATAGTTTTTTCAAAAAAATGCATAATTATTCGAAAAAAATTTGCCGCGGGAAGCGTTATGCCAAAAGAGACTGCATAACCGTCAGAGCCGCTGTTTCAAAAACGCCGCCACCCGATCGCCGAGCAGCCGAGACGCTTCTTTCGTGAAGTGACAACCGTCGGCAAAAGACTCTTCAGAAAAGGCACGCGTGAAGGCGTTGAGATCAAGCACCTCCACGCCTTCCCTTTTCATCACCTCGCGGGCAACGGTATTGTAACGGTCGATCTCTTCATTCGTGCGGGGATTCTGATCCTTGCATACCTTCGGATTCATGGGCGTGGTGGTCGCGAAAAACAGAGACGCCTTCGGAAAGAGGGCACGAAGCCGATGCACCAGGATACCGAGATTGCGCCGATATTCCTCTTCGCTCGTCAAGGATTCCGAAGAGCCGCCGAAATGCGCCGCGTCCCAGTGTCCGCAGTTGAACAGCACCGAGACCACCGTCTTTGGATCAAGTGCCGCGGCATATCCCGAAAGCTGTGTCAGAAGATACTGCGTATTCCGACAGTTCTCCTCAGGATAATACACATTGAACCCCTCAAGACATGCCTTCACCCTCTCGCAGTAGCCGAGACGGATCGAGTCACCAAGCAAAACCACCGTTTTTTCCATACTGTAACCTCTCTTTATTCTCTCAAAAATATGAGACACGCTCATCGAAAATATGAGTGTGTCTCATGAGAAATAATTCCCTTTCCGTTATCAACTGTCCGAAAGAGCCGCGGCGATCTTTTCACGAAGCGTGATGAGATAGGCGGGATCGGTGGGATAATGCGTAAAATCAAGCCGTCCGTCGGTGCCCTCCAGAATAAGTCGCTCGGTCGCTTCTCTGCCAAAGCGCTCCTCATACAGCGTGAGCGCGCGGATATCGTCCATTGCCTCACGCAGGGCGTTCAGGCGAAGGGACTCCCACGCCTTACCGTCCGTCCCGGGATACACGAGAAAGCAGTCTCCCGCGGGGTTGAAATACCCGCCCTCGGGCGAGGCATAGGGATCAAGCTCCCCATACGAAAGCCAGGTATTATAGAAATTATAACCCCAATGCAAAAAGCCCGCGATACGGTACAGATAGAGCTGTACCCCCAGGATGCGCGTTCTCGCAAGCGGCATCGAAAGGGAGCGGTCGGATACCCCCGCATTTCCGCCTCCGCAGTAATAGACCCAGAGATCCTTGACGCCCGCCTCAATAAAGGTCATGGCGCTTCTCGTGTTGGGAACGGGCTTTTCGAGAACGCCCTCCTTGTAAAAGTCAAGATTTGACATCGCGTCAATGATGGGATAGCCCTCAAGATAGGGCGCGATCCTTTCCTTGCAGGCGGCATAGTGTGAGAGCATCGTGTGACCCGGCTCGTCCGACACATGATAATAGCAGTTGTGATCAAGACCCCTCTTTTTGAATTCCCCGACAAGGGCGGGGATAAACGCCGCAAGAAACCGACGGTATTCCTCCGAAAGCGCGTCGGTATGCCAGCCGAAATACTTTCTTTTTCTGCCCTTGACCTTCACCACGATCTTGGGCGTTGCTTTGGCTCCCCACTGCGTGAAGAAATGCGGGATCTCGAAATATCTGACACCCGAGGACAGCGCAAGGTCAATAAAGCGGTGCAGCTTATCAAAGGTAAAGCGGTAGCTGTGATCCTCAAGAAGCTCGATATCCACAAGCTGTGTGGTCAGGCGCTCACCCCCGACATGGGTGTCAAGCTCGGGCGTGAAGACCGGTGTCAGGATCATATTGATCCCGTTTTTCACGGCAGTCCGCATATAGCTTTCGATCACCCTCCAGTGCGCCTCGGAAAACGCCTTGGTGTGATAATAATTCGCGATGCAGTCGGTATAGAACCACTCGGTGTGAATGAGGGTCTGAGGGGGCAGAAGGGCGTCGATCACACGGACCGTCGCCGTGGCTTCTCCCGGCACCTCGCCCTTTTTCGTTACCGTCAGCGCAAAGGGATACTCGCCCGCGGGAAAATCCTCGGGCAGCTCGATATCCACAAACAGCGAAAGCGTCTGTCCGTTCGGAAGCGAAATGGCATTCGGGTAGGTCAGGGGGCGCAATAGATCGGGATACGCCCCGGGATCGGTGCGGATCAGCTCGCCTTCAAAGGGCACGTTGTAGGTGGGATACATATTGAGAACGTTTCCCACAAGGCGCACCGTGGTATAGGGCGCAAGCTCTCCCGAAAGCGAGATCGGGGTCGCACGGCTGATATTACGGCTATCATCCTGAGCGCGGTAGACCACCTGAAAGGACAGGCGCTCGTTTTTCAGCATCACGAATTCCTTTTTTTCGGGAATTGAGGCAAGATCATCATCCCAAAAGCATTTTTCAAGAGAGGATACCGTCTTGATCGAAAGTGTTAACATAAAATAGTCTCCTTTTTTGATGTCGTTTTCGCACTAACCTTACACCGTGATCTCAAAGGTCACGGAATTGAACCACACCGTCTTCTCTCCCACCGTAACGGCAATGTCATGTCCCTGATACGGACAGGTACTGTTCCTGCCGCGGTCGGCAATACGGGGCGATCGCTCCACCGCCCATCCGATATGGGGTAGGATCTCATCCTTTTTCGAAAGCCCGAAGAGCTTACGAAGGCGGCGCGCCGAAAAACGGCTTCTGATCTGCCAACGGTCCCGATTCGCGAGCAAAGTGCCTCGCAGCTCCTCGGTGGCATCTGCCGTCAGCGTCGCAATTGCGCTCTTTGACTCCTCATACCGAGGATAGGGTACGTAGACCTTGTACCCGCCGAGCGAAAGCCCCAACGCGTTCCGCGCCCCGTCGCCGTAGGGCAAGAGAATACAGGAAATATCCATATCCGAAAGCATGGACTTCAGCATATCTCCCGTCCTCTCATGACAGAGCGTCAGATAGCAGTAGTCTTCTTCTTTCACCTCGCGAAGGCTTTCGTTCCCGCACTCGGGACAGAACGCATCCTCGCACAGTTTGTGACAGTTTTCGCAGTATAACATCATAACCTCCCGATGATTTTCTTTATTTTTCGGCATTGAAACCGGGATTTCTCGTCTGTTTTCAGCGCCTCAGTGACTCCCGTCTGTCAGCTCCTTTCGGATCAGAGAAAGGAACTGCTCGCCGTAACGCATAGCTTTGATCCTTCCCACGCCCGAGATCTCAAGAAACGCCTCGGAATCGGTGGGTCTCTTTTTTGCCATATCGATCAGCGTGGCATTGGAAAAGACGATGTAAGCGGGCACGTGTTCCGTAGAAGCGATCTCGGTGCGAAGGGACACAAGCTTCTGATAGAGCGAGCGCTCCTTTTCATCAAGGGAAGGATTTTCCGTCTTTGCTTCGTGAAATTCGGAGAGCGAAAGCGCGTTCTTCGACTTTTTCTCTTTCTGAGTCTTTTCACGCTCCTTACGGTACAGCATGATCACCTTCTCGCCGCCAAACAGCACCCCCTCCGCCGCAGGCAAGAGAGAAAAGTTCTGAAAGCTCTCGTTCTTTTCAAGATATCCGCGGTCGCAAAGATACGTGATCAGCCTCATGATCTCCCTTTGCGAAAGCTCCTTCATCGCGCCGTAGGTTTTGATCTCATGAAGACCGAGCGAAAGAAGGCGCTGACCCTCACCGCCCGCTAGGACTTGTGCCGTCATCGATAAGCCGAGAGAATAGCCCAGACGGTCACGGATCCGCTTGACGCAGGAAAGGATCTTCTGCGCCTCCACCGTGATGTCCTTTTCGAAAAAGGTAGTCTTACAGCAGGAACAGTTGCCGCAGGTATCGGCATGGCTCTGCCCGAAATAGTCAAGGATCACCCCTCTGAGACATTTCGTTGTTTTGGCATAGCTGATCATTTTATCAAGGCGCGCGTAATCAAAGCGCCGCTGTTTTTCAAGCTCCTCGGGATCGCCTTCCTCTTCATCACCTTTACGGTCGATCAGAAGCTTTGCCATGTGAATATCCGCCTCGCCGTACAAAAGAATGCAGTCGGCAGGCGCGCCGTCCCGTCCCGCGCGCCCCGCCTCCTGGTAATAAGCCTCAAGGCTGAGCGGCATGTTGTAATGAATGACAAAAGAAACGTTCGATTTGTCGATCCCCATGCCAAAGGCATTGGTCGACACCATGACGGTCTTTCGGTCATAGACGAAATCCTCCTGGTTGCGTCGGCGCTCCTCATCGGAAAGCCCCGCGTGATAACGGGTAGCGTTGATCCCGTTTTCACAGAGAAAGTCGGTGATCTTCTCCACGTTTGCCCGCGTCATGCAGTAAACGATGCCGCTTTCCTTCTTTCTCTCGCGAATGAGGGACAAAAGCTCGTTTTGGCGTGATCTTCTGTATCTTACATCAAAGTAAAGGTTCGGTCTGTCAAAGCCCGTCACCACACAGTAAGGATCGTGAAGAGATAGCTTTGTAATAATATCTCCCCGAACGCGCTCGGTTGCGGTTGCGGTAAAGGCGGCAACGCGCGGGCGCTTCGGAAGAGAAGCCACAAAGTCGGCGATCTTCAGATAGCTCGGGCGAAAATCATTGCCCCATTCCGAAATACAATGCGCCTCATCGACGGCAAGAAGCGTGATGGGAAGCGAGCGGCAGAGTGAAAGAAACTCCTCGGAATCCAGTCGCTCGGGCGCGACGTAAAGGATCCGATACCGCCCCTGCCTCAGATAGTCATAGACCTTCAGCGTTTGTTCAAACGAGAGCGAGCTGTTAAGAAAGGCGGCGGGAACGTTCGCTTCCTTCAGCGCCATGACCTGATCCTTCATCAGCGAGATGAGGGGCGAGATCACGACCGTCATACCGCCGAGCGTGAGCACGGGGATCTGATAGCAAAGGCTCTTGCCTCCGCCCGTGGGCATCACGCCCATGGCATCTTTGCCCGTAAGGATGGCGTCGATCAGCTCTTTCTGACCCTCGCGGAAGGAGGTATAGCCGAAATACCGCCGCAAAGCTGTGTATGGATCCATTTCATAACTCCCTTCTGAAAGCTTTCTTTTCCCATACTGAACGCAACCGCAGGTTGCAACCAATGGTTGCGCTTTGCACTTTACGGTCTGCGTTTATCAAAACATCCATACGCAACTATCGGTTGCGTATGGATGTTTTTAACAAGAATGCGCAACCAAACAGCGCATTTACGAAGCGTTCCCCTCTTGAATACGCTCAAACAGATCGGAATCCTCTTCGACATACAGTATGCGCGACGTTCCGTACTGATTGCTGTTCTGATAATAAAAGAAGTCATCCCCGAACCAAAGGGGCTTTGCAATCAGAGAATTGGAGGTCTCCGTCGAGGTGTGATCGTCATAGTACACAGTATCGAGCGCAAAGAGATGCACCGAGCCGTCCGATGCCACGCTCCAGATGAAATTGTGCCGCTTCGACACCGTAACACCGTCATCGCGTTTGTTGTGGATCTCGCAGTATCCCGTTTCATTCGAGTGAAACACGTAAACGGCGTTGCCGTTGGTATATTTTTCACCGTAGTCAATGGATGCGTCGGTTCCGCACGCTGCGAAAAGCGCGGATACCAGCAAAACTGTCAGAACAGCCGCCACAAAACGAAGTGTATGTTTCATATCAATTTTCCTCCTTATTATATAGTACCGTATCAGTTATCCTGTTTTAACAGCTTGGCAAGCTCCTGCCTCAGGGCTTCAAGCTCGCTGAGAGCCGCCGTGACCGTTTTTTCGCCCACACAGGAAGCGTCGTCGTAAGAAAGCCTTTCACGAAGACGTTTGAGCGCGTTCGTGGCGTCACGGTATCGGCTTTGTGCCTTGGTCACGTACCAGACGTAAAAGTCTGCTTCCACTCTGTTTTTGGCTATGACCTCACAGTCGCCGATGACGATGGGTGCTTTGATCTTCTCAAGGATCATTTGCTGAAGCTCCTTGTAATCCCGATAAGAGAGATTGCTCCATGATCTGCCGTTATATCGGTCTTTACCGGTAAGCCAGCGAAGAGCAAAGCTGTCGATCGGCATGTGGCACTGATCCGCGTTCTGATAGATCCCGTATGCCACCAGGAACTTAAAGATGATATTGACGACCTTCTGCGCCTTGCCGTACTGCTGCTTTTCTATGTAAGGGAAGGCATTGACAGTCTCAAGAAAGCCCTCGCAGATCTCATGATGCCGTTCTTCAAATGCCTCATCCGACAAGGGCATCTCATCGAGAAGCTTCTCAAAACTACTCTTCAGATACAGCGATCCCGCACTCTTGACCTCCGCCGTGTGATGCTTGATGGTGCGGGGCTGAAGATCCCGATACGCCTGTTCAATGATCTCATCAAGATCACATGCCATCGGGGTGATGAAGTCGGACTGTATTTTTTTAATGTCAAGACTCATGGCATTCACTTCCTTTCTTTCGGGTGGATCGTTACAGTCTGATCAGTACCGCCAGCATCAGAAAGCCGAGCGATAAGACGAACAGGATCAGCTGGAAGACGATCGTTTTCTTGAACCATTCCGCAAAGCTGACGTTGGCAAGACCCAAGCCGACAAGCAATGTGCCGCAGGTCGGGTACAAAACGTTCGTGTATCCGTCGGCGAAGAGATAGGTCAGAATGATCACCGTCTTGCTGATGCCCTCGATGGGCGCAAGCGTCAGCATCGGGATGATCAGAACCGCTTTGGCGGATGCGCTCGGGATAAAGAATTCCACGATCAGGACGAACACGTAAAGAATAATGACCGCAAGATAGGGCGAAATGTTCGTGACCGAATTGTAAAAATAATAGAAGATCGTGTGCAGAATATTGCCCTCTTGCGCGATATAAGTAATACCGAAGGCGATCATAATAATGACGATCGAGGGAAGCACGTCCTTCACACCGCCGATAAAGCACTTGCCGAGGCGTTTGAAGGAGCCGAGAAGAAGCTTGCCCACGATCACCGTGCCGATAATGAAGGCGGCTGCCATGAATACCATGGCAAGAGAGCGAAGCGAGGCGATCGAGGTAGCCACAATGACCGCAAGAAGCGCAAAGGAAAAGAGAAAAACGATCATCTTTGCCTTGCGAAGATCGGCGGTATGCTCCTCTTTCGTGACCGAAGCAAAGCCTTGCACGTCGAATTTTTCAAGTGCCTTCTGTTCGTCGCGCCTGGCAAGGAAGGTCAGGAACAGCGAGGTGACGACGTACATGATCAGAAATATGATCACTCTGTACCAAAGACCGTCGGTCACACTGACTCCCGCGGCGATCGATGCCGTTCCGATCGTCATGGGGTTGGTGATCGCCGTGGTGAATCCGACGCCCGACGAAATGAGAATCAGCGAAATCGCGGTAAAGCGCGACCAGTTCAGCGTCATACAAAGCATAGCGAAGACGGGATACAGAATAAGCAGCTGTTCCTGAAGTCCGAACACGGCGGACAAAACCATGATCACGGCAGTGATGATCCAGATCGCCACAAAGCGCTTGGCATGAAGCCTCGTCATGATGACTCTGACAAGCGAAACGAGACCGCCGCTTTCCTCAAGCACCTTGAAGGTACCGCCAAGCACCAATAGAAGCGCGATGATCATCAGCATGTTCATACTGCTGCTGCCGAACAGCAGCGCCTCGACGGGCGAGGTAAACCAACGGATCACCGACAGCCGTGAGCCGTTCTCTTCATCGGTAAGCTCACGGTAAGAATCAATGACGATCTGCTTGTTCAGCGAGGCATCCTCGGTGTACTGATAAAAGGGCTGATCTGCCAGAGCGGGATCGGTGGTATACACGGTATAACGGCCCGCGGGGATCACAAAGGTCAGAATACCGACCGCTACGAGAACCGCTACAAGGATCAGAACGACCGTAATAAAGCTCTTCAGTCCGAATTTGACTTTCAAATTGATCTCTTTTGTTTTATTCATAACTTCCTTCTTCTATGCCATAGACATCCGCGGAGGCGGATCTCCAGCGTTCATCATACAGATTGTGTATCTCCTCCGCCGCAAGCGTCCATTTGATCAGGCAACGCTCTTTTTCGGCGGGAATGAGCATATAGTAATCGTTGTTATAATAGAATTCAAGATACCCCTCGGTGGAGTAGGTCAGCGAAAAGAGTGCCTGCGCGGGAAACTCAAACACAGCGCCATCTCCGTTCAGACTGCCCGAAAAGACAAGCCCGCATTTTGTCAGCCGAGCGCTTCCGACCGAAAGAACCAAGCGGTTCTTCGGGGGCTTACGTAATTTGTCAAGCCTCAACGTGCATAAGGAACCCTCAAGCACCATCTCAAAACCATCTGAGACAACTTCCTCTGCAACACACCGTCTCTGCCATTTGTACCATCGGTCAAGATCGTCGGGGCAGTTCTTCCCGACAACGTCAACGAGATCGTAATACTCGTTCACCCTCGCCCGAAATCCGCAGCTTTCACAAACGATCGCGTCATTTTCTACCCCCAAGCTACCCTCTTTTTCACAGTCGGGACAGCAGTAAAGGATCTTGTCAAGCCCGAAGGCGTTCGGCTTTTTGCCTATGTACGTGTGCCGCGCGGTCTTGTTGAAGGCAAAATCATTATAGCTGATCTTTTCAAGAAGCATGCGGTAGATCTCATCCTCCGTAAAGCGCTCCAGCATGTCGGGGGTAAAGAGCAGGCTGTAGGAGATCCCGATATATCCCTTCTTGCGGTCCCGGGAATAGCGATTGGTAGAAAGATATGCGCCTTTGGAGGTACAAACCACGATATTCGCTTTGCTGCTCTTGATAAACTGCGCCGTTGCGGGATTGATGGGATGCGTGCTTCCGCTGGTCGACTGTATTCCCTCGGGAAAAAGACCGAGCGCGCCATTGCGCCTCAATACCTTTTTCATATTCTTGACGCAAAGAAAATCGGGCTGGTAAAGATACTTGGAGATCACGCCGAATGCCATCATCAGGCGGTAAAGTCCCTTTTTCACGATGTTCTGAAATCCGCAGACCAAGTTGATATCCTTGCGCTTGAACCCGTAGACCGTGTAGATAAATTCCAGTCTCGAAGCGTGAGAGGATAAAAGCACCGTCGGTTGACCCTCGATCGATTTCGGATCGTAGTCATACTCAAACTCAACGCCATAGCGCTTATTGAGGATTCCCAGGACCCACACGCCGATCGACATCAGGAGGGGATTCGGTTTTTTGATCTTTCTGCTGATCAGCCTTGTTTTCAGATCTTTCTTCATAATAGTTTGTCATTCCTCATATTTCAAATGTAGCAAAGCCCATTCTCATAAACAGCCGTAGGCGAAACAATTGACCTGATTTATTATAACGCAATTTTTCTCAAATTACAAGAGGAAATCTTCATGTATTTTTCACTTTTGCGTCACATAAAAGAAAAAGAGGAATCCCGAATCAGAAAAACAACCCCGGCTTACGCATGGTTTTTTCCTTCCTTCCCGATCATACAGCAGAAAAAAATGGGTGTCGCGTCATGCGACACCCACTATTTACGCTAATGATAATAACGCGCTATGTCAGAAAGCCCGATGTACCCCTTATACCGGAAATCCCTTGGCGGCATCTACCTCACAAGCCCGACGGCGCGAACGCCTCTTCCGAAGATGTTTCGTCCGAATCGCCGGTATCCGACGAGCAATCGGGGCAGGCAACTCTTCCCTCTCCGATACAGGTATTACAGTCGATCCGTCCATCCTCACAACCGCAAGTCCTCGTCGTGGGACAAGTCTGATAGCCGCCAACACAATTGTAGCAGGTTTTTCTTACGTACATTTTGGAGAAAAAGTCATACTCCATATACCCGCCAAGACCGTGACATCTGAAGCAAGTCTTCCTTCCCGTACCGTCACAGGTATAACAGGTTGTACGTCCGTCTCCACCGCAAATATCGCACCGTTTGCCCACCTTCCCGTTGCAATCTGCACAAACGACCGTGTGCCTATCACGACAGGTATCGCAGCTATACTGACAGGAAGAAAGCACGAATTGAAAGAAAATGACCATGATCAAAAAAGCCAGAAGCAACCGCGTTCGTTTCATCATAACTCCTAAAATAAAATGAGTAGTATATAATTGCAGTATACCAAAACAGAGAAAACAGTCAACCACTATTTGTTTTTTATGTCATGCAATCCAATGAAATTTGTTATCTTCAAATTCGTCTCTATTGCAATCAAACAGCCTGCCGCGTTTTCAAGACCTTCCTTGATCTTCATACAGTCGCTGCCTCTCATGTTTATTATAATACACACCCGTGATGCAGTCAAGTATAGAAATAAAAAGACTGCCAAAAAATACCTGAGATCCAAATTTTTCTTTTCCCTGTGTAAAATACGTTCAGTGAGAGGCAGAACGATCAAAACAAATGAGGTCCGTGTACCGTCACAGAAAACAATTTGAAAATAAGATCAATACCTTACAGATTCTTTTGCATTTTCTTTCTGATAATAAAAAAACGAAGGATTCTGTAAAGATAGACGGCAAAGAAAAGATGAATAACGGCATAATAAATACCTATACAGATCAGTAATTTGAGACACCAACTTTTCCCCTGCATACGAATAGAATCCGTGATTAAAAAAGAAGCGTATACGATCTGTGCAATGCCAATGATCATCAACGGCACAAATAAATTAATGATAACCGAAGTCTTATAGTCAGAGGTTGGCGCCAAATCAAAATTCAGTTTTATCCCAAGATATAGCCAAACAACGATAAAAATTAAGGTTGGAATAACGATAAGGGAATCGCGAAGCAGCTGCTTTTTGATACCTTTGTAATCCAACAACGCGTTTTGTTTTTGAATCCTTGTACTTTTATCACTGATTTTGGTGTAAGGTGATTCTTCAGCAGTCAATTCAGGTTCGGAAGTAACAAACTCTCCCCGCAAGATCTCGTCTACGGTAACACCCAATTCTTTCGCCAAGGGCAATAATAAACTACTGTCGGGAAGTCCGCGTCCCGTTTCCCAACGGGAAACTGCTTTGTTCGTGACGTTCAACTTAATGCCAAGGTCTGTTTGCGATAGCTTTTTGCTTTTTCGTAATTCGCAAATGAAATTTCCTATCTTGAAATTTTCATCCATTCGTTATATCCCCCTTCGCTATGGATCGCACCACAAGTATAACAAAAAAAGACTTGAAAGTCAATCATTCTGCTATCTACTTAAAATAGATATTGAATTTTTGCATCATCCATCAAATCATATGTGATTTTAGCAGTACTTCAGGAGTTATTCATAACTCAAATTTCGTTTTCAACAAATGAAGCATGCAAACATGCAACTCAATTAAATTACGGCGTAGCCGTGCATGGAAGCAAACGAAGTCGGTAAGAGCGCAGTAATGCTATTCACACTACACATAATTACATACGCCCGACGGCGATTACATGCTAATTCTTCGGATCAGATAATCTCACGAAATCAAAGACTTTTGTGACAGGGTTAAAATGCAACTTTCGTTTGCGCAAACCCACATCACTGGGCGCAAGCCCACATCACTGGGCGCAAGCCCATATCACCGGGCGCAAGCCCATATCACCGGGCGCAAGCCCACATCATTTGCGCAAAGCGCAACCCTCCTCCTCTCTCCCCCTCGGGGATGCGAGGGGGAAGACCGCGCGGGTCGTGGTCAGGGGGAGTGGGTGGGGATGCGGGAGAAAAGAGTGGAAGATTTTCCGAAAACGAGAAAAGTAAATCATTCCGTAAGGCGTGCGTATCATCATCGCGAAGTGTTGTATATATCATCAAGCCGCAGGAAAATGCACGCTAGCGCGTGATGCCATGCCGTCGCTTTGCGACGGATTCCATACACCGCACTTTGCGCGGTGATGCCATACCAATCCTTCGGATTGGATAGAAAAAAGACCGTTCGAAAACGGTCTTTTTTCTTGGCTCCCCCTGCTGGGCTCGAATGGAGCAGACTCCCTTCGGTCGCTAACTCCGTGACATCAGAGTAACAGTCGATGCCCGTTACTCTCAGATACCGCTGACTTGAACCCAAGAAAGAAACAAGAAAAAGCCCGAGGCGATTGCCTCGGGTTTTCCTTGTTTGAGTGACTCCAACAAAATCGAACCTTTATAAGATGCAAAAAAACTCACTCTTTATATTTTTGCAAAAGCTCGTTATATTCGCTCAAATAACGATTCTTATGCTCTGCGGTATGCATTACTCGCTTCCCTTTTCCGTAGGGATATATGTCGTCATTTTCTTCGCAATATATACCATATTCATCAGACAACTTGAACTTTTGGGACTCAAATTTTGCATAACACTCCATAGGAAATAGGTTAGGTGAAACCCATAAATATTCAAGGTTTGGCAAATCAATCAAATAATCAATATTATGATCAAGCGGTTCAGTAGCAGAAATAATGACTTCTTTTAGTTTTTTAAGATTTGAGATTGGCGCAAAAGATGTAATCTTATGTACAGCAACATCTGAAAAAGATGTATATAATTGCAAACATTCTAAATTTGTGGCATCTTCCAAGCCGGATAGAGACTTCAAATTTTTATTCATCCAAATGGTAAGCATTCTTAAATTGGGTGTTTTCGATATATTCCAAAACTGTGCGATTCTTTGACCTTCAAAAGCAACAAACTCAAGACTTGCAAATCGCTCTAACGGTGAGGCATCCAAGACCGCCCCATGAATCACGAGGCCCTTGACGTCGGGAGATATTCTTTTGCACACTTCTTCAAATTCTTCTTGCGTCCGTATCTTGCTCAAAGCAACGAATTCCTGTTTTTCAAAGCTTGAACTAAACTCGTTTTTTCCGTAATAAAATCCTTGTCTTTCCTCACGGAATTCGCATTCTCGACAAGTTTTCTCTCCGTCTAAAATCACGTCGATCCAAGAATAATCGTCGCAAAGCTCTACACCGCAACAATTGATCTTATTCTTACTTTCGACGGTACAAGTCTGATAAAAATGTTCAAGTAAATATCTATCTGCAACAGTTGTTTTTTCTTTCATAATACACCGCCTTTCGTATATTCATTATATCACAGAAGTTCGATTATTTCAATATATTCTCATAAAGTCACAAGTTCAAGTCCATAAGGTCGAGAAAAAGGTGCAATGGTGAAATGGGGTTGTATTTTACCCCTAAAAACACGAAAGGTCCTTGAAAATCAAGGACTTCAACGTAACTCTCTATATAATCACGACGATAGGCGTGGATGAAATCCGCAGCTTGTCTGCGGTATGGAATCAAGGCAAAGCCTTGTATGGAATCATCACGGAGTGATGTATGTAATCAATCCGAAGGAAAATACACGCTGACGCGTGATGCCATACGCCTTCGGCGATTGCATACTCACCTGCGGTGAGATTACATGCCAATCCTTCGGATTGAATAGAAAAAAGCAAGTCTTTTGACTTGCTTTTTTCTTGGCTCCCCCTGCTGGAATCTCGAATGGAGCAGACTCCCTTCGGTCGCTAGCTCCGCGACATCAGATTAACAGTCGATGCCTGTTACTCTCAGATGCCGCTGACTTGAACCCAAGAAAGAAAGAAACAAGAAAAAGCCCGAGGCGATTGTCTCGGGCTTTCCTTGTTTGGATTCGTAGTACAAAAATGCAACTCTATAAAATCACGCCGATAGGCGTGGATGAAATCCGCAACTTGTTGCGGTATGAAATCAAGGCGTAAGCCTTGTATGGAATCAATCCGAAGGAAAATGCACGCTATCGCGTGATGCCATGCCGTCGCTTTGCGACGGATTCCATACACCGCACTTTGCGCGGTGATGCCATACCAATCCTTCGGATTGGATAGAAAAAAGACCGTTTGAAAACGGTCTTTTTTCTTGGCTCCCCCTGCGGGGCTCGAACCAGCGACATCATGATTAACAGTCATGCGCTCT
>JAFVYN010000008.1 GCA_017508605.1 Clostridia bacterium | reverse complement strand
CCTTCTTATTTGTATTTTTCAAGCAGCTTTCCGCACCAGTATGCGGAGCCGTGTATGTCGGAAGCAATGAGAAGTTTCATTTTGAGTCCTTTCTAAATGGCGAATTCCACTGACCACTGACCACTGACCACTGATCACTGACCACTGATCACTCACCCCTGACCACTAATCACAAAGGAGCATATATGAAAGAAGTCATCTTATGTAAGTACGGCGAGATCGTACTGAAGGGGCTCAATAAGAGCTATTTTGAAAACGCTATGGTCAATACCGTCAAGCGCCGTCTTGCGGGGCTTGGCAACTGCGAGATCCGTCACGGACAGTCCGTCCTCTACGTAGAACCGCTGGATGAAGATTTCGCCTTTGACGAGGCTCTGCGCCGTCTGAAGAAAGTGTTCGGCATCGTCAACGTCATGCGTGCCGCCTCCTGCGAAAAGAATCTTGAAGCGATCCTTGAGACCGCCAAGGCATATCTGCCCGATTTTCTGATCGGCGCCAAGACCTTCAAGGTCACGGGCAAGCGCGCCGACAAGCGCTTCCCCATGACCTCTCCCGAGCTTTCGGGTGAGATCGGCTGCGCGCTGCTTGAGGTCATGCCCGATATCGAGGTCGACCTCTTCCACCCCGAGAAGCTCGTTCACGTCGAGATCCGTGAAAACGCCGCCTTCCTGCATGCCGACGATTCGAAGGGCGCGGGCGGTATTCCCTGCGGTACCTCGGGCAGGGCCTTGCTGCTTCTGTCAGGCGGCATCGATTCCCCCGTCGCGGGCTATATGATCGCCAAGCGCGGCGCCGTCATCGACGCCTTACACTTCGAAAGCTTCCCCTACACCAGCGAACGCGCCAAGGAAAAGGTGCTGGAGCTTGCCCGTCTTGTCACCGAATATACAGGCAAAATGAACGTTCACGTGATCTCGCTCACCAAGATCCAGGAAGAACTCAAAAAGCACATCAACGAGGATTATTTCACCCTGCTTCTGCGCCGCTCGATGATGCGACTTGCCGAGCGTTGCGCCAAAGCGTACTACTGCGAAGCCCTCATCACGGGCGAAAGCCTCGGTCAGGTCGCCAGCCAGACCATGCAGGCGCTCGGCGTGACCGACAGCGTTGTCACGATGCCCGTCTTCCGTCCCTGCATCGGTATGGATAAGGAGGAGATCATCTCGATCGCAAGAAAGATCAACACCTTCGAGACCTCGATCCTTCCCTACGAGGACTGCTGTACCGTCTTCACGCCAAAGCACCCCAAGACCCGCCCCGTGATGGAAAAGGTACTCGCCGAGGAAGCCAAGCTCGACATGAAGGCTCTCGAGGACGAAGCCTTCGCCGCCATCGAGGATATCACCATCAAGCTGTATTGATCCCATACGAACACAAAAACCCCGACAGAGCCTGTCGGGGTTTTATATTGCCGGAATCGGGATCGGGGTCATCATCGACCCGATCGCGACGGTCTTGCTGACTTCACGCGCGGCCGCCGAAAACAAAGCGAACAGCTCTCCTCAGCTCCGCTTGACAGCTTTCGATAAGATCGCGGTAGGGACAGTAGCCCGCTTCAGCAAGATACAGCGGGCGGTAACGCTTACATCCGCCGCGGCATACGCCGACAAATGGACAGTCGGAGCAGGCAACAGGGGTCTTCGGTGCAAGAAAGCGCCGCATATTTTCGTTTGCGAGGATCTCGGAGAAGGAATGTTCCGCTACCGTACCGCACTTCCACTCATCGAGAACGTAAAAATCACAAGGGTAGACCGAGCCGTCCGCCTCGATCACAAACTGCGGCGCGCATCTGCCGTGCATACCGCAAAGCTCGGGCATCTCTCCCGCCGCCATGCGCACGGTGTTGTCAAAAAGACGCATGCTGATGTACTCGCCCCGACAAAGCGCGTCCACCCATAAGGGAAACAGCTCCTTCAGAAAATCTCCGTAGAGCCGCGGCGTCAGGGACCAGGACGAAAGCTCACCCTCAAACGGCTCAAGGCAGGGGATGAACTGCACAAATTCCATCTTGTTTTTTTGGTAAAACTGCCAAAGCTTCCGTGCGCGCTTGGCAAGGGGTGCCGTCACGACGGTCAGAAGATTCACGTCAACCGAAAAACGAAGCAGTCTCTTGTAGACCGCCATCACCTCGGTGAAGGAATCCTTGCCATCCTGTTTTTTGCGCAGAAAATTGTGGTTCTCACGGTATCCGTCGAGCGAAAGCCCCACCAGAAAGCCATTCTCCTTGAGAAAGGCGGCAAAGGGATCGTCGATGAGAAGCCCGTTGGTCTGAATGCTGTAATGGAGCTTCACCCCGGGCAGGTATTCCTTGGCATGCCGCACGAAGCTCTCAAAAAAGGAAAGCCCCGCCACCGTCGGCTCGCCGCCCTGAAAGGCAAAGGTCACCTCTTCGGGCTCAGCCTCCGCGACTCGCGTAAGCAAGGCGAGAACGGTACCTTGCTCCATGACGCCATAGCTTTTCACCTCGCGCCGTTCACTGACGTCGGCATAAAAACAGTAGGCGCACCGCATATTGCAAAGCGCCGACGCTGGCTTGATCAAACAGGAAAGACTCTTCATGCTACCCCCAAAACACCGATTTTACCTGATTATACCAAAAAAACCGCCGCTTTGCAAGGGAAAATCAAAACCTTCCGCGATTTGTTTGAAAAAGCTATCCGTCAAGACAGCGGTAGCCCCTTCCGAACGTCCTTGCCCATTCGTCATAGGCAGCATGGGCGCTGACGCCCTTGCTTTGAAAAAAGCGCGCGATCTCGCACGCTTGAGCGGCAGTTTCCGCAATATCGGGCAGCTCACAGCGAAACACTCTGCCGCCCCGTTCCTCCCGCACTGTGACCGAATAACTGTTTCGGTCACCGTACCCATAGCGAAAGACCGTGTAGCGCATCTGAACGCCGCACCGCACGGTCTCAAGTCTGATCTCTTCCATACAGGTCTCCTTTTTGTTTGACATCATATCAGTCTATCACACCTTCCTTGCGAGAACTGTCGGATCATGCCTTCTCCTTGGTAGCGGGATACCGCAAAAATCCCTCGCCGTAGACCTCCTTGGCGGAGGTCACAACGGTAAAGGCGGCAGGATCGACCCTTGCCACCGTCCGCGCGACGGCGGGATACCGCTTGGCGCGGATGGCACAGACGAGAAGCGTTCGCTCCTCACCCCGATAACCGCCCTCGGCAGAGACCACCGTCACCCCGACACCGCATTCCTTGGTCAGACATTCGGCAAGCAGGACGGGCTTTTGCGAAATGATAAAGCACAGCCTCGCCTCCATTCTGCCGTACAGCACAAGATCGACCGCAAACGAGCATGCTCCCAATGCCAGCGTGGAATACAGCGCCGATTCCACCGAGCGAAAGACGATCGCCGATGCCAGAACGACCGCCATATCCATCACGAAAAAGAAAAGCCCTTCCTTGATGTGGGAAAATTTCGTCCGCAGCAGTCTGACCGCAATGTCGGTGCCTCCCGTCGTACCGCCCGCGCGCATCACAAGTCCAAGCCCCACACCGCAGATCGTACCTCCGAAGAGTGCTGACAGTACGCTGTCCCCGGTCAGAGGGATCAGGGGCAAAAGCCACCGTGCCAGAAGCTCGCTGAACAACGAGCTTGACAGCGTCGCGTAGAGGGTGTACAGCATAAAGCGTTTGCCGAAGACAGCTACCCCGACCGCAAGAATGGGAAGATTCAGAATCAGAAACCAACCGCCCACACCGAGAGGCAGTAAATGGGAGGCGAGGATCGCCACTCCCGAGATCCCGCCCGTTACGATAGAGGCAGGATCGAGAAACGCCACCAGCGACAGCGAAAACAAAAGCGACCCTGCCGTCAGCATGATGAAATGGATCAGATTTCGCTTCACGGTATCACCTCGCCAAAACAGTTCTACCGTTAGTATATGCCAAAGGAACCAAACGATTCACAAGGCATCCCCACCGCATCCATATCCCGAAAACCCGTCCTCCCCCGGGCAGAAAGCGTGTTATCCTTAACGGAGAACACGCTAACTAAGTTTGCCCTTTGGGCAAGTGAAGTTATCTTCGATAGTGAAGTTCACTTTGTGAGTGAAGTTTCGCCTGACGGCGAAGTGATGGGCAAACTTAACTTCACTGCGTAGCAACTTCACTTTTGCGATAGCAAAAACTT
>JAFVYN010000007.1 GCA_017508605.1 Clostridia bacterium | reverse complement strand
GCTCCGGCTCTGACTTGCCCCCGGCAAGTCATTCACTACCGTCGCGCCGCTTCGCTACCCAAAGGGAGAGGCTCAATTACTTCCGCTCGATTGATCATGAACCATCTCGCCCGTGGGGAGAGGCTTTGGTTGGCGGCGCTCCTTTTTTCATTTTTTGATCGACTCTACCCTTACCAATGCACCCCAAAATAAAAGTTTTTGATTGACCTTTTTCCAAAAAGGTCACGGGTGTGGGCAGCGCCCACGAAACCTGAAGCAAAGCCTTGTGTCAGCGCTCACTCTTCCCCTCAGCGCTGACACAAGGCGCGTTTTTTATGTTGCGATATCTCTGTCGGAGTCCTTTTCGGGTGGTACTCTTTTTGAGAGTAAGCGATTTCCGCTTTCACTTGGACAAGTCCAAGTGCAGATGACACGAAAAGGGGAGCGACCTCCATATTGCAGTCCGAGGAAAGGCGTCGGCGAACGGTTTTAAGCTTCTCACAATAACAAACGGAGTGCTTGTCCGGTCATCGCCGGTACAGGCACTCCGTTTGTTTTTAAACCGATCCCGATCTTTCCGATCCCGATCTTTGAAAAGACGGGCGGACGATTTACTCCTCGGTATAGCGGCGGTAGCGGGCTTCGTCGAATTCAATGCCGAGGGCTTTCAGTAATTTCGGGCGGTAAAGAGGGGTCTTCAGATTATAATCGAGTGACCAGAGACACCATGCGTAGTCAAGCCATGGGTCGCCCTTACCAAGATCTCCCACGTCGACAAAGCCTTGCGATCTCTCGGTAAACAAAATATTCGGAAGACAAAAATCGCCGTGGCAGACGGTGGTTTTCTCTTCGTGATCGCTTCGCTCGGCAAAAAACGGGCAGGAGGCGCTGTCAAGCGCGTGAAAAACAGCCATTGCTTCGGCAAGGCGGGAAATCAGTCTGTCGGGGGATTTCAAAAATACCTCGTCGCAGGCGCGGATTCCCTTGACGGCAGTCGTGAGAAGATAGCCTCCCTTACCGCAATCATCGGTATATTCCCGATAATCAACCACCCTTGGCGCGATCACCTTGTTCTCAAGCCAGATCGCACGGTCTTTTTCCGCCTTCAGGGAGAGGGTGTCGCGGCTGAATTTGATGTAATACTCGCCGCCGAGGGAAAATACCGCGTTCTCGCTTCTGCCGATGGTCTCTCTGAGAGCGCCGTAGCGAAAAAGTAAAGCCTTGCTTTCCTTTGAAAGATGCGAAAAGCCCGCAAAACCGTTTTTATCCATACTGACCTCAAAAAGAATATCCGTGACGGCTGTCACGGATATTCTGACTTTTTATTTCTTCGAATTGTCGAGATAGATCACGATGCGGCGGTTGTTCTCAACACCGATGGAGTTGGTCATAACGCCCGCGATCGACTGGATCTCGGAGTGAATGATGCGTCTTTCATAAGCGCACATCGGCTCAAGAGTAACGCTTCTCTTGTACTTCAGAACACGCGCGGCGGTTCTTCTGGCAAGCGCTCTCAGCGTTTCTTCTCTCTTGGCGCGGTAGCCTTCGATATCCACAAGAATTCTCGTATATTCTCTGTCGTCATCCTCGCCCTGCTTTTTGTTAGCGGCGAGATTGACAAGATACTGCAGCTGGTCGAGCGTTTCACCGTGATGACCGATCAGAACGCCGGCATCCTCACCCATAATGTTGATGATCTTGTTACCGTCGTCACTCTCGGACAGGGTGATATCTGCCGAAAGTCCCATATCCTCGATCAGAGTTTTGATAAAATCACAACCGATATCAATGGGAAGCAGCTCATAAATCACTTTTACCTTGGCGGGAGCTTCACCGAAACCCAAAAAGCCCCTCTTTGCTTCGGCAATGACCTCGTAGGTCACCTTGTCGACCGAAACGCCAAGCTCCTTGGCGCCGCTCTCAACGGCGAGCTCTACCGTCTTGCCGCTTGCCAAATATTCTTTTCTCATTTTGATACCTTTCTTGTTATCCGGTTTATTCCTCGTCGTCCGCGTCGATATTGTGAAGCGAACGGTATTTTTTGCCCGTGTCGATCGTTCTGTTTGTGCCTTTGCCTCTCATTGCCTTTTCGGCTTCCTTATAATCTGCCTCGGTAAAGACGGGCATCGGGAAGATCTTCTTCAGAATGAACTGCTGAAGAACACCGAAGAGCGACTGGAAGATCCAGTAGATACCGAGAAGCGCGGGGAAGCTGAATGCCATGAAGGTGAGCATCATGGGCATCATGATGTCCATGATCCAGTTGGAGCAGCCCTGACCCTGCATTTCCATCGGCTGATAGCTCATCATACGATTGAGCTTCATCGAACCGAACTGCACGAGAAAGGTGAGGATCGGAATGATGATAAGCCAGGAGGTAAAGCTCGGGGTCGCGCCGAGGTCAATGCCCCAGAGCGAGAAGTTCGGGATGGTCGCGCCCGTAACACCTTCGACGTTTTCGGCAATGAGCTTCAGATATTCGCTGTTGTTGAGAAGGGAGGTGATCTGCAGCTCGCTGCCATTGTACACGCCTGCCTCGGAGATCAGCTTCTGCTCAATACCGAAGGTCTGATAATTGGCTCCGATAAAGGTCTTGATATTTGTCAGAACTTCTGCGGAGAAACGGCAAATGTGGGAAAGAGGATTGACGATCGCCTGATAAATGATCAGAACAACGGGAATCTGAAGAAGAGCGGGGAGGCAGCCGCCGAACTGATTGAAGTTGTTCGCGCGGTACATTTCCTGCACCTCGGTCTGCATACGCATCATTGCGTCGCGGTCATTTTCTCTTCCCTTATACTTTTTTCTGATCGCCATTTCCTTCGGGCGAAGGGTGGCTTGCTTTTGCATGTTCTTCTGCTGCTTGATACCGAGGGGGAGAAGCAGGATCTTCACGAAGATCGCGAAAACGATGATCGCAATGAGATAGCTGCCAAACACCGAGTCAAGCCAGGAAAGAACGGAACCGATTGCCTGGTAGATAAAATTCATACTTGTTACCTGTTTCCTTACTCCTTGTAAAAACGAAAAAATCAAAGCGATCAAAAGGGGTCTTTACAGATCATAAGGATATGCCCGTGGGCATTTTGTTTCCTTTTTTATGGTATCGATCAATATCGCCGAAGCGATCAAGACAGAAACAACGATCAAAATGAATACCGCGCCGTCGCAAAAACGCCTGTATTCCCGAAAAAGCTTTTTAAACGCCGCTTTATTTTGTCTGCGGTTCTTCGGTTGGCTTTTCGGCTTTTTCTGTCTGTGCGTGTTTTTTTTGCTGTTTCAAAGCCTTTTTCAGCTTTCGTTTTTCAAGAAACCGACGTTTTAGCCGATTCACGGGTACGGGATCCTCTCCCCCTTTTGAAAAAGGGTTACAGCGCAAAATACGCCAAAGCGCGAGAAGAAGCCCGATGATAACGCCCCATTCCAGTACGGCATCAATGGCATACTGTGAGCAGGTCGGGGTAAAGCGACAGCAGGGGGGCTTGGCAGGTGACAGATATTTCTGATACAGCCGTATCGGAAAGATCACGATCCTTTTGATGGGATTCATGCCTTTTCACCCGTGATAAGACCCAAACGGTGAGCGGAGAAGGCGAGATCCTTGAAGATATCGTCGGTCTTGGCATCCCCCGCCGCCTCTCTTGCCGAGATGACGATGAGCTTGCCCTTGACGATGGGATAGGTCTTCACGATCTTGCGCCATGCCTCGCGGATGATCCGTTTGGCGCGGTTTCTTTCGACGGCACCGCCGAGTTTTTTCGTAACCGAGATGCCGACGCGGTTGATCTTTTGCTTTTGCGGATGGCTTTTTTTGAGAAGTCCCGCGTGCTTGTCCTCAAGGACGAACACCACGACCCTTTTGGTCACCACCTTCTTGCCTCTGTTATAGCATTTGACAAACAGATGGTTTTCATTGATGACACCGTATTTCATATAGCCTCCCGCTGTTTCGTTTGATCAAACAAAACAAAAACCCCCGAAAAAAATGAAAATACTTTCACTTTACGCGGCGGTTTTTTGAATGACTTAATAGGAGAGTCTTGCTCTGCCCTTCTGTCTTCTTCTCTTGAGAACCTTGCGGCCGTTAGCAGTCGACATTCTCTTTCTGAAGCCGTGTTCTTTCTTTCTCTGACGAACCTTAGGCTGATATGTTCTGAGCATTCGTTACACCTTCCTTCACTTGATCACGCCCGGATTTAGGCGCTTCGTTTATGACCTGCCTTTTGCTCAGGCGCAAAACGGCATAAGTCACCTTCTATTCTGCGACTCCCCTATTATAACCGCAAAGAGTGGCATTTGTCAAGACTTTTTTCAAAAAAATCCCTACTTATTAATAGAAAAAATCGTAAACTTTTTTTGAATAAATTGTAAATATTACGTTTTTTTCAGTCAAAGACGAGAAAAATCGGTTGCAATTTCCCGATGTATATAGTATAATATTTTAGATTATTATAAATATAGTGTAAATGGCGGTACAGCCGAATTCAAAAAGAAAGGACATAACGTATGCACGAACTGGAAGCACTTTGGGAAAGCATCGTACAGGCGCTGATCTCCCGTTACTCCGAAACCACCATCAATCTGTGGTTCAAGGACGCCGTTCTCGAAAGCCTGAACGACGATATTGCCGTGATCTCACACACCAGTGTGATGAAAAAGAATATCATCAAAACAAGATATATGATGACCCTTACCGAGGTCTTTGAAGAGGTTCTCGGATTTCCCGTCAAGATCGTTGTCCGTCTGACGGGTGAGGAAGCTGAGGAGCTTGAAAAGGAAGAGGCTGACAAGCCCCTGCCTCCGCCCCCGATCTTTCAGGGCAATGAATATACCTTTGACAATTTCGTGGTGGGCGGCTCGAATAATTTCGCGCACGCGGCGTGCGTTGCGGTTGCCAAAAAGCCCTCGACTGAATATAATCCTCTCTTCATTTACGGCGCTTCGGGTCTCGGTAAAACGCATCTGCTCAACGCCATTATGAACGAGATGCAGAAGAACAACCCGAATATCGTGATCATTTACGTCAAGGGTGATGAATTCACCAACCAGATGATCGAATCAATTGCCACCAAATCCACCGAAAAATTCCGCGCCAAATACCGCAAGGCTGACGTTCTTCTTATCGACGATATTCAGTTCATTGCGGGCAGGGATTCCACGCAAGAGGAATTCTTCCATACCTTCAACGCCCTCTACGTCGACAATAAGCAGATCATCATGACCTCCGACCGTCCGCCCCGCGACATCAAGACCTTGGAGGACAGACTCAGGACCCGTTTTGAATGGGGTCTCATCGCCGACATCCAGCCCCCGGATTTTGAGCTTCGTATTGCCATCATGCGCAATAAGGCAAAGATGCTCGGTATGGAGATTCCCGACGAGGTTCTCAGCTACGTCGCGGAAAACCTCAAGAGCAATATCCGTCAGATCGAGGGCGCGATCAAGCATATCCGCGCGCAATCCCTCCTGAACGGCAAGCCCATTACGCTGGAGCTTGCGAAAAAATGCATCTCCGCCATGATCGTCACTAACGATCCGCCCGAGGTCACAGCCAAGAAGATCGTTGAGACCGTTTCAAAGAAATACGGCATCCCGATCGACGAGATCTACGGAAAGAGCCGTGCTAAGCCCGTCTCCAGCGCAAGAAACGTGGCGATCTATATCATCAGAAAGATCACCTCGCTTTCGCTTAAGGATATCGGCAATCTCTTCGACCGTGACCACACTACCATCATGAGCTCGATCAAATCGGTCGAAAAGGAGATCGAGACCAAATCCTTGGTGGAGATCGAGATCACCGAAATGATCCGAGAGATCACCGAATGATCTACCTGCGTCTTTATAACGGCGATCTTGTGCGCGAGGACGATATCGTGGGGATCTTTGATCTCGACCTTTCGACCGAAGCACCCGCCTCAAGAAAATTCTTGAGAGAAAGCGAAGCCAAGGGCATCGTCCGTGTGGCATCGCGTGATATTCCGCGTTCCTTCATCGTGACAAAAGACCGCGTTTATCTCTCGCATTCCTCCAAAAGCGCCATTTTCAAGAGTCTTTCGGAAGAATGAGTTATCAACACTTTTCCACATTTGGTGGAAAAGTAAGCTGTTGAAACACGGTGGAAAAATCCGGCAAAAAAATTCGAAAAAAGTTCTCCACTTTTTGTCCACAGGAAATCCATAGAAAAAACACCCGGATATTCACATACAAAATTCTCCAAAAATCCTCTTGTCAAGCGGGTTTTCGGAGTTTTCCACAGCTTCCACAGCCTCTACTACTGCTACTACTAAAAATTTAATTTTATTCTTTTTTATTTATTTTTTTCGCAAACGCTCTGTTTGCGAGGCGCGTACGCGCCGAAGCGAAATTTTGTACGTTACCTGATCAGAAAGGAAATCATTTCATGAGAATCACGTTTGAAAAATCCGTTCTCGAAGCGGCGGTCAACGATTCGCTCTGCGCCGTTTCCGATAAAAATACCTACCAGACACTGGAATGCATCCGCTTTCGCTGTGCCGACGGCGACTCCTCCTGCTCGCTGACAACCTTTGACCTCAATAAGGGCTTTGTCACCGATATCGCCTGCCGTGTGGAGCGCGGCGGCAATTACCTTATCAACGCCAATAAGCTCAACCGCATCATTCGTTTTCTGCCCGATCATTACGTTACGCTGGATATCAACGATAAAAAGATCGTTCAGGTCATCAGCGGCAGATCGAAATTCGAGCTTCACGCCCTTGAGGGTGAGACCTTCCCGAATATCCCCGAGCTTGACGGTGAGCGCGGCTTTACCGTTTCCTGCGAGGTTTTGAAGCGTATGATCGCGCAGGTCTATTTCGCGATCGCCGTTACCGATCAGAGACCGATGCTCTGCGGCGCTTACTTCATCGTTGACGATGAAAAGCTGAAGCTGATCTCATGCGACGGCAACCGTCTTGCGGTGAGAGAAACGCTTTGCGCTCTCGGTAATAAGAATAAGGATCTCTCCTCTTTGAATCTTTCCTTTATCGTGCCCGGCAAGACCCTGTCGCAGCTCTCCCGTCTTCTTTCGGATGACGATAGCGAGATCGCCGTGATCCTTGCCAGAAAGCACGTGATCTTCAAAATGGAAGACAAGATCTTCTTCTCCCGCCTGATCGAGGGCGAATACATCGACTATAACCGCGTCATTCCGAAGGAGCCGAAGATCAGCGTGGTGCTTGACAGAATGGCGTTCATCTCCTCGCTGGAGCGTGCCTCTCTCGTGACTGAGGACAAGAGTCTCGGTCAGGTCAAAAGCTCGGTCAAGCTGAATTTCGAGGGTGATACCCTTAAGGTCTTCTGCGAATCGCTCTCGGGCAGTGTATATGACGAGGTGGCGATCGAAAAAGAAGGAAATGACCTTCTCATCGGTTTCAACTGCCGTTTTCTCTTGGACGCTCTGAAGAGTGCCGACAGCGAAAAGATCCGTATTGCCATCACGGGCCCCTTGATGGGCGTGGTCATCACCGCCGAGGGCAGGGATGATGAAGCATGCGATACCGATTTTCTTTATATGGTTTGCCCTGTCAGACTGAGCTGATATGATCTGTCAGTCGGCAAGCTATACCGATTTCCGTAATATACAGTCTGCCGACATCCGATTTTGCGACGGGATCAATATCATTTTCGGAGACAACGCGGTAGGAAAGACCTCGGCGATCGAGGGAATCTACCTCTGTGCCCTGGGGCGCAGCCACCGAACGTCAAAGGAAAAGGATTTTATCCGCTTCGGGGAAGAGGCGGCGCGCGTTTCGATCGTGTATGAGGACAGCACGCGGCAGAATGAGCTGGCGATCGCGTGGTCACAGCGCGGCAGAAAGCAGTGCGCCAAGAACGGCGTTCTGATACGGAAAATGAGTGAATTCATCGGCAACTTCCGTGCCGTACTCTTTACGCCCGAGCATTTATCGATCATCAAGGACGGTCCCGCTGAGCGGCGCGGCTTTCTTGATAACGCGATCTCTCAGCTGGATCGCGTGTACGTGGCGTCTCTTCAGCGCTATCATACCGTTTTACAGCAAAGAAACAAGCTTTTGCAGGACTGTATGAAGGATCCGGGACTCATCCCGACGGTCGACATCTGGTCACAGCAGCTTGCCGAGGAGGCGGCTGTGATCTCAAAAAAGCGTGAAGAATACGTCAGAAGCTGTGAGGAATACGTCAAGACTATTTTTCACGATATGACCTCGGGCAGGGAAATTCCCGAAATGGTCTATACCGGCGCGCGCGACGCCGCCTGGTTTTACAGTAAATTGACCGAAAACGTTCAGCGTGAGATCTTATACGGATCGACCTTGTACGGCACGCATAAGGATGACGTGACGGTCTTTATCAACGGCAAGGAAGCGAGAAGCTTTGCCTCTCAGGGGCAGCAGCGCTCACTGTCTCTTGCCATGAAGCTCGCCGAGGGTGAGATCGCGAAGGATCTCACGGGCGAATATCCGGTATTTCTATTTGATGACGTACTCAGTGAGCTGGATGACAGCCGAAAGGAGTACGTTATGCAAGGTCTTTCTCACCGACAGGTGATCATGACGACCTGCGAAACCGATGTCTTACCGAAAAACAGTTATCGAATCAACGTGAAAGACGGCATATTCCGTTACGTGCCGTAGAAAAGGAATGGTAAATTCAATGTCAGAACAGAAACACAATGCCTATGATGAAAACCAAATACAGGTACTGGAGGGTCTTGAGGCGGTCAGAAAGCGTCCCGGTATGTATATCGGCTCGACATCGATCCGCGGACTTCACCATCTGGTATACGAGATCGTCGACAACTCGATCGACGAAGCGCTGGCAGGCGCGTGCGATACCATCACCGTTACCTTGAATAAGGACGGCAGCTGTACCGTCAAGGATAACGGACGCGGTATTCCGAACGCGGTCAATCCGAAGACCGGCGCGCCTACGCCCGAGGTCGTGTTTACCGTGCTTCATGCGGGCGGTAAATTCGGAGGCGAAGGCTATGCCATTTCGGGCGGTCTGCACGGTGTGGGCGCCTCGGTCGTCAACGCCCTTTCGGAATGGTTGGTTTATGAAAACTCCCGTGACGGCGAGTGCTATACCGAACGCTTTTTGCGCGGCGGTGTGGTCGAGGGCTTTCACAAAAAATGCGATACCGAGGATCACGGTCTGACGGTTACCTTTATGCCTGACAGTGAAATCTTCGACGAGACGGTATTTGAATACGATACCCTTCTGACCCGCCTTCGTGAGCAGGCATTTCTGAATGCGGGTATCCGCATCGTCTTTATCGACGCGCGCGGCGAGGAAAAGATCGAGAACGATCTTTATTATGAGGGCGGTATCCGTTCCTACGTCACCCATCTGAACAATGCCAAGGGTGCCGGAGTGATCCATGAAGAGGTCATTTATCTCTCAGCCAAGCGCGATACCACTTCTCTTGAGGTCGCGCTTCAGTATAATGATACCTATAACGAAACGCTGATGACCTTTGCCAATAACATCCATACCATCGAAGGCGGTATGCATGAAACGGGCTTCAAGTCCGCTCTGACCAAGGTCATGAACGAATACGCGAAAAAGCATAATTTTATCAAGGATTCCGACAAGGGGCTTTCGGGTGAGGATGTCAGAGAAGGCATTTGCGCCGTTGTTTCGGTCAAGCTTCACGAGCCGCAGTTTGAGGGTCAGACCAAGACCAAGCTCGGCAATTCCGAGATCCGTTCCTTCGTGGACGGCGCCGTCAGTGAAAAGCTTGCGGAATTCATGGAAGAAAATCCCGCCGTCTGCAAGGCGATCCTTGAAAAATCTCTCGCCGCCGCACGCGCGCGAGAGGCGGCAAGAAAGGCAAGAGACCTGACGCGCCGTAAGGGTGTTCTTGAAGGCTCGGGTCTTCCCGGTAAGCTCTGGGACTGCCAGGAAAAGCGCTCTGAGGTGACCGAGCTTTTCCTCGTCGAGGGTAACTCGGCAGGCGGCTCGGCAAAGGACGGCAGAAACTCCAAATTCCAGGCGATCCTGCCGCTTCGCGGTAAGGTTCTGAACGTCGAAAAGAGCCGTCTTGACAAGGTGTATTCCAATACCCAGCTCATTCCGATCATTCAGGCGATCGGATGCGGCATCGGGGATGATTTTGATATGGCAAAGCTTCGCTACGGCAAGATCATCATCATGGCGGATGCCGACGTCGACGGCGCGCATATCCAGATCCTGCTTCTGACCTTTTTCTTCCGTCATATGAGACGCCTGATTGAGGAGGGACATATCTATCTTGCTCAGCCCCCGCTCTTTAAGGTCTTCAAGGGCAAGCAGGTGCGCTACGCCTTCTCGGATGAGGAACGCGACTTCTATATCAACGAGCTTGGCGTGAAGAACGTCGAGGCGTCGCGCTATAAAGGTCTTGGTGAAATGAACCCCAGTCAGCTCTGGGAGACGACCATGGATCCCGAGAACCGCACGCTTCTCCGCGTGACCATTGAGGACGCCATCATGGCTGACGAGACCTTCTCGGTGCTGATGGGCGAAAAGGTCGAGCCGAGACGCGACTTTATCGAAAAGAACGCAAACTACGTCACCAATCTTGACGTATAAGCGATGATCATAACCACCATTACCTTGAATCCCTGCCTTGACAGACGGGAATATCTCACGCATTTTGAATACGGCGCCACGAACCGCCCGTATCATACCTCACTGTCGGCGGGCGGCAAGGGAATCAACGTATCGAAAACACTTCTTGAGCTGATTCTGAAAGATCCCGACGATAGCGCGACACGGGTCGATACTCTTACCTTCGCGGGCGGGCAAAGCGGGGAGATCTTCAAAGAGCTTCTCACAAAAAAGCTCTCCTTCGGTGAGACGGTCGGCGGGATCACCGTCATTCCCTCGCGCTTTGAGACCCGTCATTGCCTGAAGCTTGTCACACCGTCTGGCGTGACCGAGATCAACGAGGCGGGATCGATCGGGGCGGATGAGATAAAGGCGCTCATCGACGTGCTTGCCGACCTCACGGTATATCCCGAAAACAGGGTCGTGATCCTTTCCGGCTCTTCTCCCGTATGGCAGAAACAAAACGGTTTTTCCATGCATGTGGAAAATGTGGAAAGTTTTCCACAAGATGTGGAAATGAATGTGGAAAACTTGTTGATAACCGTCTTGGAAAGCTGTGGAATTCCCGTGATCGTCGATACCTCGTCAAAGGGGCTTGTGGAAAGTCTGAAGGCTTCGCCGAGTATGATCAAACCTAACGAAACGGAGCTTTCGGAGCTGTTCGGACGTCCCTTTGACAGTGAAAAAGAGCTTGTGGATTTCTGCCGCGAGCTGTATGTGGATAACGGCTGTGAAGTTCTCTGTACCCGTGGGGAAAAGGGCGCTCTTTTCGTCGGAAAAGAGGGGGTCTTTAAAAGAGTTTCCCACAGGGTTTTCCCCTGCGACCCGACCGGAGCGGGAGATACCTTCCTCGCCGCATTCGTGTACGGCAGGTATGTA
The DNA here is from genome assembly GCA_017508605.1 of Clostridia bacterium. Classification (GTDB taxonomy): domain Bacteria; phylum Bacillota; class Clostridia; order Oscillospirales; family CAG-272; genus RGIG1993. The sequence continues at coordinate 11,919 of JAFVYN010000007.1, read as the reverse complement.
AAACAGCTCGCATGCGAAGAGTGTCTGAATTATGCCGATCAGGTAACGGAGAATTTTCTGAAAAACAGTCTGAAAAAAGATAAACAATAAAACCATACATCAATAATCACACCCAAGTTTGAAAGTTTTTGAAAGGTCTCGGAAAACTTTTTTCCAAAAAGTTTTCTGAGAAAGAAAGTTTTTGAAAGGTCCCGAAAACTTTATCCCAAAAGATTTCTAAGTAAAGAAAGTTTTTGAAAGGTCCCGAAAACTTTATCCCAAAAGATTTCTAAGTAAAGAAAGTTTTTGAAAGGTCTCGGAAAACTTTTTCAAAAAAGTTTTCTGAGAAAATGTTTTTGAAAGGTTCAGAAAGCTTTTTTTCAAAAAGCTTTCTGAGTAAGAAAAAAGATGGCTGAGAATTACGAATTTAAAGATCAAAAAATTGTTGACGTGCATATGGAGAAGGAGGTCAAGAAATCCTTCATCAACTATGCGATGTCTGTTATTGTAGCGCGCGCGCTTCCCGACGTGCGTGACGGCATGAAGCCTGTTCACAGACGTATTTTATACGCCATGTACGAGGATCACTTGACACACGACAAGCCCTTCTGCAAGTCGGCGACGACTGTCGGTAACGTGCTTGGCAGATACCATCCTCACGGTGACGCATCGGTATACGATGCCATGGTACGTCTTGCGCAGCCCTTCAATATGCGGTATCCTCTTGTTGAGGGTCAGGGTAACTTCGGTAACATCGACGGCGACCAGGCGGCTGCCTACCGTTATACCGAGGCCCGTCTTGCGCGCCTTGCTAACGAGATGATGACCGATATTGAAAAGGACGTTGTGAATTTCATTCCCAACTTTGATAACAAACGCCGTGAGCCTGAGGTATTGCCCTCGCGTTTTCCCAATCTTTTAGTCAATGGCAGCGTGGGTATTGCGGTCGGTATGGCGACGAATATTCCCACTCATAACCTTGGCGAGGTCGTTGATGGTACGGTCTATTTCATGGATCACCCCGACTGCACCATCGCGGAGCTGATGGAATACATCAAGGGTCCCGACTTTCCGACGGCTGCCACGATCTGCGGTACGCGCGGCATTTACGATGCCTATACCACCGGCCGCGGCAAGATCACCGTCCGCGGTAAGGCTGAGGTCGAGGAAGAGCATCGCCGCATCGTCATCACCGAGATCCCCTACCAGGTCAATAAGCAGATGCTCGTTGAGTCTATGGCAAACTGCGTTAAGGAAAAGAAGATCGAGGGCATTTCGGATATCCGCGACGAAACAGGCAGAGACGGTATGCGTATCGTGGTCGACTATAAGCGCGATGCCAACGGACAGGTGATCCTGAATCAGCTGTATAAGCTCACCGAGCTGCAAAGCACCTGTGCTGTCAATATGCTGGCGATCGTGAACGGTGTTCCGCGCGTTCTCAATCTCAAGGAGGTTCTGACGCACTACGTAAGCTTCCAGGAGGACGTTGTCACCAGAAAGATCCAATACGAGCTGAAGAAGGCTCTTGACGAAATGCATATTTACGAGGGCTATCAGATCGCCCTTGACAATATTGACGAGATCATTGCCATTATCAAGGCGTCGGAATCCATTCCCGCGGCACGTCAGTCGCTGATGGAGCGCTTCGCTCTTTCTGAGGCGCAGGCGCAGGCGATCGTTGACATGACACTCGGTAAGCTTTCGGGTCTCGAAAGAAACAAGATCGAAGAAAGACTCAACCGCCTCCGTGAGACCGTTGAGGAGCTTCGCGGCATTCTTGCCGATGAATCGAAGATCCGCGATATCATCAAGAGTGACCTTATCGCCATCAAGGAGCGCTTCGGTGACGCGCGCCGTACCGAGCTTGTGCAGATGGAGGACGAGATCGAGCTTGAGGATCTCATTGAGCGCCACGTCGCGATCATCACCATGACGCACGACGGCTATATCAAGCGTCTGTCTTCCGACGAATATACCGCGCAGAGAAGAGGCGGTAAGGGTGTTGTGGGCATCAAGACCAAGGAAACGGATACTGTTGAAAAGATGATCGCCACCGACAGCCACGCATATCTCATGCTCTTTACGAATAAGGGCAGGATCTACGTGACCCGTCCCTTCCGCATTCCCGAGGCTTCGAAGACCGCCAAGGGCTCGAACCTTGTCAATCTGCTTGAGCTTACCGAGGGCGAAAAGGTGACCACCATGCTTTCGACACCGGGCTTTGCTGAGGATGAATATCTCCTCTTTGTCACCAAGCTCGGCACGATCAAGCGTACTCCTCTGACAGAATACGAAAATCAGCGCCGCGGCGGTAAGATCGCCATTGATCTTGACGAGGGCGACGAGCTTGTATTCGTCAAGCGCACCAGGGGAGAATCGGATATTATCATTGCGACTCACGAAGGCTCTGCCAACCGTTTTGATGAGGCAGATGCCCGTGTAATGGGCAGAACGGCACGCGGTGTCCGCGGTATCAAGCTTGATGAGGGCGACTACGTTGTAGGTGCCGTTGTGGTCGAAGAGAATAAACTGCTTCTGACCATTTCCGAAAAGGGTATCGGTAAGAGAAGCCGCTTTGACGATATTGCCCGCCGTAACCGTGGCGGTAAGGGTGTTACCTGCCAGAATCTCACCGAGCGAAGCGGTATGCTCGCCGGCATTCTCGCGGTCGGTGAGGATGACGATATCATGATCATCACCGAAGAGGGAACGGTCATCCGTACCGCCGCTTCCGATATTCCAATCTACGGCAGAACGGCTGCGGGTGTTATCGTGATGCGCCTTGATGAAAACGATTCGATCGTGACCGTCACCGCCGTTAACCGCACCGAGGAAGAAGCTCCCGTGACCGAGGAAACCGAATCGTAAGATATGAAAAAGCTATTATCCCTTCTCATTCTTGTTTCGATGCTCTTTACCTTCTCGTCCTGTAACGCTTACAGCGATGAGGAGGCGGCAAAGATCATTGACGAATTGCTCATCCGCGAAGCGGATCTCAACGGCTATATTTATTTTGATTCCTTCAAGACCAAGGAAGACCCGGGTGACGATATTTACGAGGATTTTCAGAAATACTACGTCGTCGCGCCCGATTCCAAATATCTCACGCTCGCAAGCCTGATGGGTGAGGTCGACGCGGTCTTTGCCACCATGGCACGTGAGGAGATATACAATTATGCCTTCTACGGCTATGAAAGTGAATCGATCAGCTTTCCCTCGCGTTTTTTTGAGGACGAAGAGGGTCTGAAGATCGACGTCACGAATCAGGAATTCAAGGGGCGTACCGTCGCCCTGCTCGGCTCGGCAAAGGTCAAGCGCTCCAACGCGACCCGCATCCGCGCCGAGGTCATGACCTACCGCATCGACAGCGAGGGAAATCCCCGCGAGCATATCAAAACGGTCGAGCTGATCAAGGAAAACGGCGTCTGGAAGCTGTATGCCCAGACCATGATCGCCGCCACGACCGACACACCGCTCTTATAACCGAACAGAAAGGACGATATCCTATGGCAAAAGCTACCAAGAAAAAAGAAACTGCCGATAAGGCAAGTAATGAAGACGCCAAGAAGCGCGCGCTTGAATCCACACTGCTGCAGATCGAGAAGGATTTCGGTAAGGGCGCCATCATGCGCCTTGGCGATAATAAAGCAATGAACGTGACCGCTGTTTCGACAGGCTCTCTGACGCTCGACTTAGCCCTCGGCATCGGCGGTCTGCCCCGCGGCAGAATTATTGAGATCTACGGTCCCGAATCCTCGGGTAAGACCACCCTTGCCCTTCACTCGGTCGCCGAGGTTCAGAAAGAAGGCGGCACTGCCGCGTATATCGACGTGGAAAATGCACTCGATCCCGTATATGCCGCCAATCTCGGCATTGATATTGACGATCTTCTGGTCTCTCAGCCCGACTCGGCTGAGCAGGCTCTTGAGATCACCGAATCGCTCGTCCGCTCGGGCGCTGTTGACATCGTGGTCGTCGACTCGGTCGCAGCCCTTGTGCCCCAGGCTGAGGTCGATGCCGAAATGGGTCAGACGCAGGTTGCCGCTCAGGCAAGACTCATGTCCCAGGCTCTCCGCAAGCTGACAAGCTCAATCTCCAAGACCAACTGCATCGTGATCTTTATCAATCAGCTCCGTCTCAAGGTGGGTATCGTTTACGGTAATCCCGAGACTACCCCCGGCGGTAACGCCCTCAAATATTATGCCTCGGTCAGAATCGACATCCGTAAGAGCGAGGTCCTCAAGAACGGCAGCGATCCTTACGGCAATCACGTCAAGTGTAAGGTCGTCAAGAATAAGGTCGCGCCGCCCTTCAAGGTGGCGGAATTTGATATTCTCTACGGCAAGGGCATTTCGAAGGTCGGTGAGATCCTCGACCTCGCAGTAGAGGCGGGTATCATCGAAAAGAGCGGCGCGTGGTTCAGCTATAACGATGAACGCATCGCGCAGGGCAGAGAAAAGGCAAAGACCTATCTTGAAGAGCATGAAGACGTCATGCTGGAGATCGAAAACAAGATCCGCGATATTTCGTCGGGCGGCGGTCTCGGTGACGCGCTGGGCGTAAATCCCATCGACGACGATGACGATGACGGCTTCAATATCGAAGTGCTCTGATGATCCGCGTTAAGGGTAAACCAAACAAGGGGCAAAATGACAGCCCCGATGAAGCGTCACTTTCCTCTGAACTTTGCTCGGAGCGGCTGACACATGCCGTAACGGACGGAGATCCGACGGATCATGACAAAAATCGACAAATTCCGACACCGAAAAAACGGTCTTCTCTGAGATCCGCGCCCAAGTATGAAAACGCGGATGAAAAAGAAAAGAGAAGCCCCGCCACCTCGGCTGCCTTCCGCATTCTGCAAAGCGGGGCGAACAGCAAAAAAATGCTGCGGGATAAGCTTTTGAAAAAGGGCTTTTCGGGGGCAGAATGTGAGGCGGCAATTGAAGAATGTCTCTCTCTCGGCTTTGTGAAGGAACGTGAGCTTCTCCTATCTCATACACTGTACCTTGCCAATAAACGGCATTTCGGAAAAAAGCGGATCCGTATGGAGCTTTACAAAAAATTCGACCGTGAAACCGTGGAGAAGTATTTTGACGAGGCGCTTGAGGAGATCGATTTTCAAAAGAATGCCCGTGAGGAGGCGCTGAAGCTTCTGCGCCGCGGCAAGTCCTATCTTGTAAGACACTTAGCGCTTCTCGGCTATTCCTCGCATGAGGTATACGAAGCCCTGAAGGATCTGCCCTTTGACACGGGAGAGAATCACTCCGATGACGGAGAGCTTTTCGACTGTGATCCCGATGAAACTTAAATAAAAAAGGAACTATTTATGCCTATTACCGTTGGTTTTGTGTCGCTCGGATGCTCCAAGAATCTGCTCGACACCGAAATAATGCTCAAGCATCTCGTGGATGCGGGATACGCTATCACCGCGGACGAGACCGAAGCGGACGTTGTCATTATCAACACCTGCGCTTTTATTGATTCCGCCAAGAGTGAAGCGATCGAGAATATTCTCGATATCGCCTGGCTGAAGGAAAACCGTAATCTCAAGGGAATCGTTGTTACGGGCTGTCTTGCCGAACGCTTCCGCGATGAGATCTTTGAAGAGCTTCCCGAGGTTGATGCCCTTCTCGGTGTCGGCTCGATCCATGAGATCGTGACCGCTGTCGAAAAGGCGTATCACGGTGAGCGCTATTCGTTATATCTTGACAAAAACACGCTGGCGCTCGGCGGTGAGAGAGTCATCACCACGCCCGAATATACCGCTTATTTAAAGATCGCCGAGGGCTGTGACAACCGCTGTACCTACTGCGCGATCCCCGATATCCGCGGCAAATTCCGTTCGCGCCCCATTGAGGAGCTTGTGGAGGAAGCCAAAACGCTTGAGGCGATCGGCGTAAAGGAGCTGAATATCATCGCGCAGGATACCTCGCGCTACGGTCTTGATCTTTACGGCGAGTATTCCTTGGCGAAGCTTGTCAAAGCCATTACCGAAAAAACGGATATTCCCTGGATCCGTCTCCTTTACTGCTATCCCGATAAGATCACCGACGAGCTGTGTGAGGAATTCAGAAACAATCCCCGCCTTCTCAAGTATATCGACCTTCCCATTCAGCATATTGATGATACGGTGCTTCGCCGCATGAACCGCCACGGCGGCAGAGCGGTCATTGAGGATGCCGTTGCCCGTCTTCGCGCGGCTGTGCCCGACATCACCATTCGCTCGACGGCGATCGTAGGCTTCCCCGGTGAGACCGAGGAACAGTTTGAAGCGCTTTGCGACTATATCAAGTCGGTGAAGTTCGATCACTTCGGCGCCTTCAAATATTCGCGCGAGGAAGGAACTCCCGCCGCGCTCTTTGAGGATCAGATTCCCGAGGAGATCAAGGAAGACCGCCATGCCATCCTGATGCAGACTCAGAATGCCGTTGTGGAAGAGCAGAATGAGAAAAAGCTCGGTAAGATCTATACCGTTCTCACTGAGGGCTACGATCCCATGCAGAAGATCTTCTACGGCAGACGCGCGGCAGACGCGCCCGATATCGACGCCAAGGTCTATTTTACCTCAGATATCCCGATCGCAGAAGGCGAGTTTGTCGAGGTGATCATTCACGAAGCTCTCGAATATGACCTTGTCGGCGAGGTAGTCACCGATTCGGAGGAATAACTTTATGAAACTTGAAACCATTCGCAAGATCCCGAACATTCTGACCGTGATCCGAGCCGTTCTCGTTCCGATCTTCATGTTTATCATCATTTTCAATAACCCGAATCCCAACGGCGAATCCTTCCGCATTTTCCGTGAGGACTGGATGGTGTGTGTCGTTGGGGCAGCGATCTTTCTTCTGATCTCCCTTACCGATATGTTCGACGGCAAGATCGCCAGAAAATACAATGCCATTACCGATTTCGGTAAATTCCTTGACCCGATCGCCGATAAGCTTCTCGTTATGGGCGGTATGCTTGCCATTATCGTCTATTACACCCAGCGCACCGTATGGTCGAGGGGCTACAATACCCTGATCATCAGCATGGTATTCTCGCTCTTTATCATCATCGCGCGTGAGCTTGCAGTCACCTCCTTGCGCCTTGTTTGTAAGGATTCGGGCGGTCCCGTGATCGCCGCCAATATGGCGGGCAAGATCAAGACCGTCTCGCAGGTGGTCTTTATCATCGCCGCTCTCATCGAGCCGTGGGTCTTCAAGGCGTTTTTCTACCTCATCGATTTTCAGTATACCAAGAACGTTCAGGTCATTACCTACGCTTCTCTGATCGTGATGACCGCCATGACGATCTATTCGGGTATCAATTATTTCGTCATCTATTGGCCCTATCTCAAGAAAAAGAAAGAGGACGATACGTCAAAGGAATAAGTCCGTTTTAAACTCAAAAACGGCAGCTTACCGGTATTTACTTATTGTTAAAGTTTTTGAAGGGGTTTTGATCGATACGTTATGACCATACAGGAACTGGATAAAGCCATAAAGCCCCTGATGCGCGGTGCGTATCTTTTTTACGGGGAAGAAGAATATTTAAAGCGGCATTACCGTGAAAAAATACGCGCGACCTTACTCATCGACGAGGGTATGGCGCCCTTCAATCATGCTGTGATCACCGAGATCACCAAGCTTCCCGCTGAGCTGGAGGCGCTCCCCATGATGGCGGAGAGGCGTCTTGTCGAGGTAGAGGACGTGAATTTTCAGAAGCTGTCGAAGGATACCCTCGAAACGCTTGCCGCCCTTCTTAAAGGCTGTGAGGAAACTGTCGTTCTCTTTTACACAAGAGAAGGGGAGTTTTCCGAGGGCACACCCAAGAAGCCGAGCGAAGCGGTAAAGCAGCTGACGGGCGCGTGTGAATTCTGCGCCTTTCCCAAGCAGACGCCCTCCCGTCTTGCTTCCTGGGCAGGCAAGCATTTTACGGCAAGCCACACCTTTGCCCCGCCCGATCTTTGTCATTTTCTCATTGAATATTGCGGTACTGACATGAACGTGCTTGCCAATGAGATCGCCAAGCTTTCGGCGTATGCGATCTCACACGGCGAAACGCACATTACCCGCGAGATGATCGTGAAGGTCGCTACCCCCTACCGTGAAAGCGGCGCGTTTGACTTCGTCAACGCCATTATGGAGGGTAATACCAAGCGGGCGTTCGCGCTCTTTTCCGACCGCCGTGCCAAAAGAGAAAAGCCCATCGAGATCTTAGCCTCGATCTCACGTGTGGTGACAGAGCTTCTGACCGTCAAGGTCTATACCGAAGCGGGACTTTCCGCCAAGGAGATCGCCGCACTGATGAAAAAGAACGAATATGCCGTCAAGCTTCAGCAGAATGCCGTGCGGACACGCTCACAGGAATCCTTGGAATACGCCGCTTCTCTTTGTTATGAGACCGACATCAAGCTGAAGTCCCGTTCGATCGACAAATATTTTCTGATCGAGCGGCTGATCATCGAGATGGGTGGGGAGTGACTGTGGATAAGCTGAGAATCGACAAGGTCGTTGTGGTCGAGGGAAAATACGATAAGATCACGCTGGAAAACGTGATCGACGCCATGATCATTACGACAGACGGCTTCGGGATCTTTCAGAATGCCGAAAAGCAAGCACTCTTCAGACGCCTTGCGAGAGAACGGGGTCTTATCGTGGTCTCCGATCCCGACGGCGCGGGGCTCGTGATCCGCAATTATTTCAACAGCATCATTCCGAAGGAATGTCTGACGCATCTGTACGTTCCCAAGCGTCAAGGCAAGGAAAAAAGAAAAAACACCCCGTCCAAGGAAGGCTTTCTCGGAGTCGAGGGCATGGACAGAGAATTTTTATACCGTCTGTTTCTGCCGCATGCCTCCGATACGCGGCGTGAGCCTGTTGACGGGATCACGCTGATGACCTTATATGATGACGGCTTTCGCGGTAAGGAAAGAAGTGAAGAGAAGAGAAGGGCGCTGCTTCTTGCCGCCGATCTTCCCGATCAGCTTTCCGCCAAGGCAGCTGTTGCCGCCTTCAATCTTCTGGGCGGCAGATCCATTTACGAAGAGGCGAAGAAAAAGCTTCATTTTACAGACAGTTAACCAAGAGAAAAATTCAGAAATAAGGAAGAATTTCGTATGAGATGTCCGATGTGTTCTTATGAAGACAGCAAGGTAATTGACTCAAGACCCACCGAAAACGCAAGTATCCGCCGCAGACGTGAGTGTCTTTCCTGCCATCACCGTTTCACCACTTACGAATTTATCGAAAAAGTGCCGCTCTTCGTTGTTAAAAAGGACGGATCCAAGGAGGTCTTTGACCGCCAGAAGCTTCTGGCGGGACTGATCAAGTCCTGCTATAAGCGTCCCGTCACCCCCGACAGACTGGAGGAGCTGACCCGCGATATCGAATCCGAGCTTGTGAACAGCTTGAAGAGTGAGGTCACCTCCGAGGAGATCGGTGTGATGGCAATGGAGCGTCTGAAGGAGCTTGACGAGGTCTCCTACGTGCGCTTTGCCTCCGTCTACCGTGAATTCAAGGATATCGAGACCTTTCTTGCCGCCATTAAGGCGCTTCAGGGCAAGAAGCCGAGAAAGAGAAAGAATTCCTCCGACACTTGATAACAAAACCAAAAGGAAGGTAAAATCATTATGGCTATTTCGGGAAAACGTATGATGTCTCTCTTGAAAACGCTCGGCTTTGAGCGTCTTTCGACCTATGAGGGCGAAAAAAAGGCAGCTGAGATCCTTTGTGAGGAGATCAGAACGATCGGGCTTACTCCCGTTGTCGAGACCTTTATGGCGCCCCGTTACACCGTGACAAACTGCTCCCTTACCGTGACCGCACCCTTTGAACAGTCGATCCCCTGCACGGGCTACGGCTTTTCGGGTAACGATGCCAAGGACGGCATCGAGGCGGAATTTCAGTATATCGAAGGCTTTGAGCCGATCGATCTGCAGAACGTCAAGGGCAAGATCGTATTGATCACACAGGGTCTGACCATTTCGGGCTACGAGGCTTTGATCAAGGCAGGTGCCGTCGGCTTTATCGCGACGGCGGGTACCTTCCGCGATAAGCTGTCCGAGACCGATCTCGACGAGAGAATGCTCCGTGACAAGCATACCGAACACGGGAAGCTTCCCGGTGTCTGCATCCGCGTGAAGGACGCGCTTTCGCTGATCCCCAAGCATCCCACCCGCGTCAGACTGACCCTTGCGCAGGAGGAAGGCGAGGCAGAATCGCAGAATGTCATCTGCGAGATCAAGGGCAGCACGTATCCCGATGAAGTTGTGATCTATACCGCCCATTACGATACCGTGCGCTTTTCCAAGGGCTTTTTTGATAATTCCACCGGCTCTGCCATGGTGATGGAGCTGATCCGTCACTATCACGAGAATCCCCCCAAGAGAACGGTTCGCTTTGTGTTCTGCGGATCGGAGGAGCGCGGACTCCTCGGCTCCAAGGCATACGTTGCCGCGCATGAAGAAGAGCTTTCGAATATCCGTCTTTGCATCAATCTCGATATGGCGGGACCCATCCTCGGTAAGGAAATGGCAAACGTCACGGGCGAGGAAGCGCTCTGCCACGCGCTTTCGTTTATCTATAAGGAAGCGGGCTATCCCATGGTCGTCAGACAGGATATTTATTCCTCCGACTCCATCCCCTTTGCCGATAAGGGCATTCCCGGTATCAATTTCTTCCGTGCCGCCTCTCCCGGTACCTCGCAGATCCACTGCCGATATGACGTGATCGACATTCTGTCGGGCGAAAGCCTGGCGAAGACCACGAAATTTGTGGCGTATTTTTCTGACCGTGTCATCAACGCGGCATTCTTCCCGATCGAACGCAAGATGCCCGACAATATGGTAGAAAAGATCGACCGTTATCTTCTCAAAAAGAAGAATTCCTGAGGCGGTGAGCGATATGAAGTACGGACTGCAGTTATATTCGGCGCGTGACGCCGCTGCCAAGGATTACGAAGGCATGCTCAGAGCGGTTTCTGAAATGGGCTATACCCTTGTGGAAAGCGCGGGCTTCTACGGTAAGAGCGCCGAGGAAGTCAAGGCATTGCTTGAAAATTATTCGCTGACGCTGGTCTCCACGCATACGGGCTACGGTGAGGTGGTCGACCGTCTTCCTGAAACGATCGCCTTCCACAAAGCCGTCGGTTGCCGTGATATCATCATCCCCGGCGCGCCCCTCGGGACAAAAGAAGAGGTCGATCGCACGGTGGAAGCCATTAACCGTGTGCTTCCCGTGATCGAGGCGGAGGGTCTTCGTCTGCATTATCACAACCATTCGGGTGAGTTTCTCAAGAACCGTGACGGCATCGTTGCCGAATACGAGCTGATCAACCGCACGAAGGTTGGTATTGAGCTGGATACCTTCTGGGCGTATAACGCGGGTGTTGATCCCGTTGCCTTTATGGATACCTACCGTGACCGCATCTCCTTCATCCATCTGAAGGACGGTATTGCCGAAGTGCCCGGCGATCCCAACTCGCACGCCGTCGGCAGATCCCTGGGGCTTGGAAACGCCCCCATTCTCAAGATCAGAGAAAAAGCCATCGCTCTCGGCATTACCATGATCGTCGAAAGCGAAGGCCTTGATCCCACGGGTCTTGAGGAATCGAAGAGATGCATCGACTTTTTAAGATCCGTCGACGCGGAATAATTTTATAGCCTTCATTTCGCCGGCTTTTGGCAGCTTTTGAGTTCTGACAGTTATCATTTCCCAAAAGCCGGCGGTTTGATTGAAGCTGTATGATCTTCTTGCAAAAATAAAAGGACAGAGAACGTTAGCGTGTTATCCTTAACGGAGAACACGCTAAAACTAAGTTTGCCCTTTGGGCAAGTGAAGTTATCTTCGATAGTGAAGTTCACTTTGTGAGTGAAGTTTCGCCTGACGGCGAAGTGATGGGCAAACTTAACTTCACTGCGTAGCAACTTCACTTTTGCGATAGCAAAAACTT
>JAFVYN010000035.1 GCA_017508605.1 Clostridia bacterium | reverse complement strand
GATCGCACCCGCGATCACGTCACCACCGATAAAGGCAGATGCTGACGGCATCACCGTCACGCTCTTACAGGGAAGTCCCAGCTCCTCTCCGCTTCGCCGCTGAGTCGATACGAACGCAGGAGTAAACGGATACTGCCCGATGCCTTCGGGCGATACACCGAGAAAAATATGTACCATCGTAGGATTGCCTACCGCTATAAGCGTATCGATCGCATTGTCCTTTCCCGCTGTCAATTCGGTGATCAGAGCGCCAACGGAGGCAAGAAGAAGCGTTTGCATATCGCGAAGCTTTCCTTCATGCGAAGCTACGATCCGACTCATCACGTCAGCGCCGAACGGCGCTTCGGGATTCAGGGTGGACGCACTTTTCAAGACGCTTCCACTTTCAAGATCGACCAGAGCTGCCGCAAGTGTCGTCGTGCCGATATCAAGCGCGATACCAAGCTTTTGCGAAAGGACCGCGCCGTCCTCCGACGAAACCGTCAGACCGTCTCCCGAAAGCGTGGGAACGGATACCGTACAGCCGCCCTCGGCAATATAAACACGGCACGCAAGAACGCACCCTTCGGCATCCGGGGACACCGGATTACCTTCGCGGTCGCAAACAGACCCCTCAAGAAGCTTGATCCGACATTTACCGCAGGTTCCGTTTCCGCCGCAGGGCGCAGAAAAAGGAATACCCCGATCGAGTAAAATCTGATACAGCTCCCTTCCTTTACATTCAGTTGGAATTTTGATCACGCTGTCCATCATCGGTTTTCCTTTCGGGCATTCCTTTTTTAATTTTTAAATTTTGATTTTCTTGATCTCTTCGGCGTAGTACTGCACCAACTCGAATTTCGTGCCCGGCATCAAACGGTGGTCGGGACAGGGAATGAAGCCACCGAGCGAGGCAAGACGGCGCATTCTTTCAAGCTCACGGTCTACAGCCGCACGGTCAAGACGCAAGCAGGTCTTATCCATACCGCCCACACCGCGCATTTCTTTGCCAAAGCGGTTGCGTGCCGCCTCGAACTGATCTCCCCACGTGCCGATCTCAATCGGGAACATCACGTTCACACCGTTTTCAAACCATGTCGGAAGAAGCTTTTCAGTCACGCCGTCGCAGTCAAGCGATATCAGGTCGATGCCGTATTTACGGCAAAGATCGTTACGGCGCTTGTAATGGCGCGCGCACAGCTCGTCAAAAAGCTCGGGAGAAAGCAGCGGTCCCGAATTGAAGCAAATATCCTCCCAATAATGCGCGAAATCAAATTTTGCGCCCGTCTTGAGAATTTCCTCGGCACAGCGATATTGCATATCGGCATAGCTGTCCACAATATCCGCAAACAGCTCCTCGTCTTCATCGTACATAAGATAACTCATGCCGATGACCGAGGTCATATTGCGGATCTCACCGATCACAGAACCGAGATGAAGACCGATCGGGATATCGGACTTATCATACACATTTTCGTTAAAGGATTCGTAATATGCCTTATTGACTCTACCTTCAAAATACTGCATTTTCGGACGGTAAAGCGTTTCGAACGCCTCTCGGTCCTTAAGAAGATAATCGTCCTCGGCAGGAATCGAGACCACGCCGGGCGAGATCTTTTCAATCACACCGTCGCCGTTCTGTACACGTTTGGTGCCGTCAGGCAGAACCTCCAGGACCTTATGCTCAAAGCGCGGCGAAAGCCCGTTGTTGGAGCCTGTGGTATGATACCAGTTAAAATCCCAACCGATCAATTTGTCAAGTTCACGGTCAATCTCGCCTCCGTCATACCAACGACCCGCCAAATCCTTCGGGATCTTTCCCGCTTCTGCCCATTCGGTCACAAGCTCGGGCCAGTATCCGAAGTGAACGGCAGGCAATCGGTCGGCAGGCTGATAATGTAAAAGCGCCATTGCGCGTTCGCGGTTTGTCATAGTCAATCTCCTTTGCTGTTACACGCCTGCCCATCACCGGAAAACACAGGACAGGGCAAAACCGTTTCATCCGCATGCGTGACTTTAGCAGCATACTCATAAAACAGTTTTACGTAAATGCGATAATTATCGATCGAAACGTCGGGAGGCGTCTGATGATCGCAGGAAGCGATCAGCTTACCGCGTCGCATCGAATGAAGAAGTCTTTCAAACTCCCACCGCATTGCCTCTTCCCCGAATTTCATACACATTTTATCAAAATGCCCGATAAATGCCATCGAAGGTTGCTTGTCAAGATAGGTCGAAACGTCTACCCCCGCCTGACGCTCAAGCGGAAACATACCGTCAGCACCCACTTCGGCATACCAATCGACCGCTTCGGTAATGTCTCCGTCAGAATCAATAAATACAGGAATACCGTAGGTATGGATCACTTCGATCACACGCTTGTAATACGGCGCCAAAAACTCATCGAACAACGCCTTGGAGATCATTGGACCGTTGTTGTAGCTCATATCCTCAGCAAAGGACATGAAGTCAAAGCGGTGGCGCGAAAAGACCGTGTGAAAGACCTTGATCAGCCACTCGGTGTAGTCTTCCGCCATGCGCTTCAGCAGTTCGGGATGATCGTAAAAGCTGTAAAGATGATCTTCAATACCAAACATCTCGCGCGGATACCAGAAAAAGCCCTCCACCGTAAAAAAGTGAAGCGTATCGCCGCGCTCGTGCGTTTGTTTCAGCCAATCGAAATGCCCATCGGACAAAAGCCTTTCGGGATCGGGAAACAACGTCGGAAGTAGGGCTTCGTAATCCGCCTCGTCCTTCATGATCCCTGAGCCGTATTCAGCGGCGTGCGGTGTCTTAGCGGTGCGGCAAACCACCGATGTCTGAAGACATTTATCAAGCCCGAAGTACCCCTGCAGGGCTTCGGTATTTGCCATTTCGTGAGGAAGACCCTCACCGAGCCAGCGTTGAACAGTCAGATGCCACCACGGTGCCCATTCGATCACGGGCGCGCGGTCGACAGGCTTGCCCGCAAGATACGCAGCAAAGCGTTCGTGAGCGTTCATATGTTGTTACGGGCTTCTACAAACGCCCGAATATTCTCCCACTTCGCGTGAGGCGGGATGTCGCAGCCCGAAGAAAGAACGAAATTGTCATAGTCCGCGGCACGGGAAAGAAGGGTCTCTACCGATGCCTTCATGCTTTCGGGTGTTCCGCTGACAAACTGCTCACTCGGTGAAATATTACCCATCACAACTGCATCCTTGGGCATGCGCTCAAGCATCGTGACAAGATCAACGGCATCGCCGAAATGATAGGCGGCAGCGCCGTTCTTCGCAAGTGACTCGGTCATATCGGCAATGTTCGGACCGCAGTTATGATAGATCACGGCAAAGGTATCGTCCTGTACCGCGTCAATGATCTCTTTCACGTAAGGAGCGGAGAACGTCTCTTCAAGATCGGGAGACAAAAGACCCGCAAGAGGCTCAGCCATAACGATACCGTCAAGACCCACTTCCTTATATGCTTTGGCGTATACTTTAAGAAAATCGGTGGTCTTTCTGAGAACCTCGTGCGTAAACTCCTCTTCGCAAAGGCAGTTCATCAGCGCCTCGGTAACCCCCATCAAACGACCGGCAAGCGAGTACGGACCAATGATTCCGGCAAAGGTGGGACGATCGGTCACCATTGATTTGGCAAGTCTCGCCGCCTCGACATAGAGCGCGGTTCTACCGTCGCCGACTACGGGCACGCGCAACGCCATTGCACCCTCAATACCGTCCACTTCAGCGGAAAGAAGCTCACCAAGTACCGTAGGGACTTCATCATCACTCGTCGCAATCTCAGCCCCGAATGCCTCGGCTTCCACCGAAAGGTCCATCATCGTCACGGCGGCGGCAAGCGGCAAAGCGTCGGCAATCGCCTTAACACCCTGTGCCTGCTTGACAGCATCGTGCGTGACAGTATAAACGCTTTCCTTTGTCAAGCTTACCGAAGGAAACGATAAAAGAGGAAGTGCTTTTTTAGACCCGGGAAGAGCCTTGACCCATTCAAGTACATTCATACGTACCTCCGAATGACCTCGTTAGTTCAGCATAAAGCTTCTGGCAACCTCAGCGGCAGAAGCAGCATCCATCGTATAAGCATCGGCACCGATCTCATCGGCAAAGCTCTGCGTAACGGGCGCACCGCCGATCATGACCTTGACACTGTCGCGAATACCGGCTTCGATAAGCGCGTCGATCACGTCCTTCTGACCGTTCATGGTAGTCGTGAGAAGCGCGGAAAGGCAAACGACCGTCGCACCGCTTTCCTTAACGGCATTGACAACGGCGGAAGGCTCAACGTTAACACCGAGGTCAATACACTCAATGCCCTTGCCCTCGATCATCATCTTAACGAGATTCTTACCGATATCGTGCATGTCACCCTTAACGGTGCAGATCACTGCCTTACCGATGGGTTCAACACCTGCGCTCGTCAGGGCGGGCTTCAGTACTTTAAGACCTGCGTTCATCGCGCGTGCGGCGATCAGTACCTCGGGCACGTAGATCTCGCCCGTACGGAATTTTTCACCGATCGCGTTCATACCGACAACCATCGCCTCGTTCAAAATATCCTGCGGTGCGATACCGTCATTCAGCGCCTGTTCTACCAAGGCAGAAACGTCCTTTGCTCTGCCCTTCTGCAGCTTTTCGGAAATCTCTTGGAAAATACTCATGATTATATTCCTTTCAATTCTAAAAATCAGTCCATACTGCCAATTATCATTGACAGTTACAATTATTTTACAAAAAAAACAAGCTCGTGTCAAGGGGTGAAGATAAAACAAGCAAGAAAAAACAATCAAAGCAAAAAAAGAAACAAAAAAGGCGGCTTGCTCACAGCAAACCGCCTCGGATAACCGCATTTTATTCCGTATAAAAAAAACGATACAAGCATCCCGATCCCTGGGTTACGGGTCGATACAAGCGCATTTTTCCCACCTCGACTTTGATCTGCTTGCTATGCTCTCCCGTACTCAATAAGCGAGTCAACGACAAGATATCTTCTTTGACGGATGAAACCAAAAACTCCGCTTTGCCTACCCAAAAGCGACTGCCTGCAGTCGGAACACAATCAAATGAAACATTCGCCGATTCCGTCATCAGGCGTCTGCCGTGCGCGCCCTCTCCTATAATCGTCTCTTCAATAGTTGAAAGACCGTGCGCGTTGAAGAGCAAAAGGGGATAATTTTTGTTTTCCGCCGCAATGGAGTAATACTGCGTTTGGACCTCCCACGAGGGAAGGTTGAGATGCTTATGATTTAT